>NZ_JBFADG010000009.1:0-208955 GCF_040641275.1 Streptomyces sp. NPDC021096
CCCGCTGGCCCCCGCGCGCAGCGCCTCCACCACGTACTCGTCGAGGTCGAACGTGGTCAGCACCAGCACCTTCGCGGGGGGGGGGGGGGGCGGCCGGGGGGGGGGGGGGGGGGCCGCCGCCCCCGCCCAGGGCGGCGGGCGGGGGGGGCGCCCCTCCCCCCCCCGCCCCACCGCGCCCCCCGCCCCCCGCCGGCGCCCCGCCCCACCCCCCGGGGGCCCCCCCCCCCCCGCCCCGGGGGGGGGGGGGGGGGGCCCGCCCCCCCCGCCGCGGGGCCCGGGGCTATCCCCGGGCCCCGCGGTGTTCCACGAGCCGGTGGTACGCCTCGAGCCCGTCCGGCACCCACAGCCAGTCGTCCAGGCGGGCCCCCAGCTCCTCCTCCGACAGGAAGCCGTACCAGGCGACCTCTTCCTCCTGGGGCCGGACCGGAAGGTCGAAGCGGACCTCGTAGACCGCCGACCACCAGCTGTGCTCGGGTGTCTCGTAGAGGAAACGGAACAGCGGCGTGGGGGCGGGCAGGCCGCTGACGCCCAGCTCCTCCTCCGCCTCCCGCAGCGCGGCCCCGTCATAGGACTCGCCCGTCCCGAGGACCCCGCCGACGAACATGTCGTAGTGCGAGGGGAAGACGAGCTTGCGCGCGGTGCGCCGGTGCACGAAGATCCGCCCCCGTGCGTCCCGCGCCTGGACGAACACACAGCGGTGCCGCAGCTTCCGCGCGTACACCTCGCCCCGCTGCGCCTGCCCCACCACCCTGTCGTGCTCGTCGACGATGTCCAGCACCTCATCGGCCCCGAGCGGCTGCTGATCGGTCATGGGGCCATCCAACCAGCCGGGGGTCAGTGCGGCTGCAGGTCGCGGACCTGGCCGGGCGCCGCCGTCCCCGAGGGCATGGCCGGATGCCGGCCGATCAGGACGATCCCGAGGACGATCGCCACCACGCCCGCCGCCTGGGCGGCCAGCGCCCCCGGCGTCGTCCGCAGCTGGTCGCCCATGAACCCGACGCCGCAGGCGATCCCCGCCAGCGGCTGGGCGGCGGTCAGGGCGGGCAGCGACATCCGCAGGGGAGCCGTCTCGAAGGCGCTCTGCACCAGCACCAGCGCCGTCACGCCGAGCGCCGCCACCGCGTACGGCTGCCAGCTCGTGGCCAGGACGGTCCACCCCTGGCCCAGCAGGCTGCCGCACACCCGGGTGAGCGCGTCCTGCACGCCGTAGAGCAGCCCGGCCGCCACCGCCAGCAGGGCCGCCTCCGTACTCATCCGCACCCGCTTGGACAGGGCCGCCAGCAGCAGGGCCGCACCCACCATGACGCCGACGACCAGCCAGTGGCGCAGCGGATCGGTCACGGTGCGCCCGCCGTGCGGCCGCCCCGCGACGATGAAGGCGGCGACCCCGCCCGCCAGCAGCCACAGGCCGCCCCAGCCGGTGAGCCCGAGCGGCGCTCTGGTCCGCCACCGGGAGAACGCCATCGCGAACAGCAGGTTCGTCGCCAGCAGCGGCTCGACCAGCGAGACCTCGCCCCGGCCGAGCGCGATCGCGCCCAGCGCCATGCCGCACACCATCAGCGCGATGCCCGCCAGCCAGCGCGGCATGCGGGCCAGGTCCAGCAGCAGCCGGAGCGAGAGGAAGTCGCTCATGGGGGCCCGCTGTGCGGCGTCCTGCTGGAGGACGAACCCCACACCCAGGAAGCATGCCGCGCTCACGGCGAAGGCGAAGACCATCACGTCGCGCACCTCAAGACCGAGCGGTCGTCGGAGACTTGACACCACAGACGATAGCCGCCGCAGGGGACGACGTGGCGGTCGAGTACCCCTTTTCAGGGCTTTCATCCGGTCGGGGCGTTGACGATTCCCGGCTTTTTTCGAACAGTAGTTCACATAGGTGTGTGTGCCCGTGGCGTTCCGCACCCCCCGCCCGGGAGGCCTCCGGCAACTGGGGCTGACGGTACGTTACTTGACGTAACGTCAGCATCAAGACCGGCCTTGACTCGGAGCCGTGACTACCGGTTTGCTGTGCGTGATCGAGAACGCATGCGCACGGACGCCCCCCGACCCGGCGCCCGGAGGGGACGTACGCCGTGGAGGAACCCCGCAGATGACGCCCCCACCCCCCTTGGGCCGCCCCCGGAACAAGGACGGGCCGAACTTCGACCCCGCCCTGGACGACGGCGAACTCGCGACCGTACGCGACGCGCTGATCCGGGGCCGCTGGGCCGACACCCGCACCCTGCTCGCCCGCACCGGCGACGACTGGGACCGCCGCGGCCACCGCCTCGTCGTCCTCGCCGAGGGCTCCACCAGCGCCGCCTGGGCCCGGGAGTGGCAGCTCGCCGAGCCCGACAGCCCCGACGCCGCCGCCCTCCTGGCCTGCGCCACCGTCGTCCGCGCCCTGCACGGCAAGGACAGCCCCGACGCCGCCCGTGCCCTGTGCCTGACCGCCGCCCGCATGGCCCCCCGCGACCCGACGCCCTGGCTCGCCATCCTCCTCCTCGCCCGCCGCACCGGCACCGACGACGAGCGCGTGCGCGCCTTCGACCAGGTGCGCGCCCGGCACCGGGACCACCACCACGCCCACCACCTGATGGCCGCCTGCCTGGCCGAACGCCAGGAGGGCGACCGCGACGACCCGCTGCACGAGGTCTACGACTTCGCCTCCTGGGCCGCCGAACAGGCCCCCGCCGACTCCCCGCTGGCCGTGCTGCCCGTCGTCGCCCACGCCGAGCGCTACCGTGTCCTGGCCGGCGCCGGCCTCGAGCCCGCCGACCCCGCCCGCTCGGGACACTGGTCCACCCGCCGGGCCCGGCAGGTGATGAAGGCCGCGTTCGACTGGTGGCTCGAATGGGACATCGATGAAGACGCGGCGGACACGGCGGACACGGCGGGCACCACGTCCCACCCCCGGCGCAAGGTCGACCTCAACTACCTGGCCCACGCCAAGCTGCACGAGGGCCGGCCCGCCGAGGCCGCCGCCCTGCTCACCCGCATCGGGCCGCACGCCACGCACGCCCCCTGGTCCTACCCCGACCGGGACCCCAGAAAGAGCTTCCGGGCCGCCCGCCGCGCCGCCCTCGGCGCCGCCTGAACCACGGCCCCGCACCGCCTCGCACCACCCGCACCACCCCGGCTCCGCTCACCCCCACGGGAAGGACGGCCCCGCCATGTCGACGGGCAGCACGAGCGAGATCAGCACCTTCAAAGGGCAGGAGAGACGCCTGCGCGCAGGCCGCATAGGAGTGGCCGGCCTGCTGCTCTCGGTCGTCGCCGCCAGCGCCCCGCTGATGGTCACCGCGGGCGTCATGCCCACCACGTACGGGACCATGGGCATCGTCGGCCAGCCCCTGCTCTTCGTCATCCTCGGCGTCGTCCTGACGCTGTTCAGCTTCGGCTACGCCGAGATGAGCCGCCACGTCCACAACGCCGGAGCCTTCTACGCCTACATCGCGCGCGGCCTCGGTGGCACCGCGGGCGCCGCCGCCTCCGTCGTCGCCCTGGTCGCCTACAGCGCCATGCAGTTCGCCATCTACGGCATCTTCGGCTTCGAGCTCTCCGGGCTCCTCGAGAAGCACCTCGGCATCGCCGTCGCCTGGTGGGTGCCCGCACTCGCCGCCGTCGCCCTCGTCGGCGCGCTCGGCTGGCTCAAGATAGACCTCAACGCCAAGGTCCTCGGCGTGCTCCTGCTCATCGAGTGCGCCATGGTCGTCGTCTTCGACGCCGCGGCCCTCGGCAGCCCCGGACCGGACGGCGTCTCCCTCGACGCCTTCGACCCCGCCACCCTCTCCGGCGCCGGTCTCGGCACCGCGCTGTGCTTCACCATCGCCTCCTTCGTCGGCTTCGAACAGGCCGCCGTCTACGCCGAGGAGACCAGCCGGCCCCAGGTGGCCGTCGCCCGCGTGACCTTCCTCGCCGTCGGCTTCGTCGCCCTGTTCTTCGCCTTCGCCTCCTGGGCGCTGAGCGTGGCCGCCGGGCCCTCGCAGATCATCGCGCTGGCGCAGAAGCAGGGCCCGAACCTCCTCTTCGCCCTCACGGAGGAACGGTTCGGCACGACCTTCACCGACGCCATGCACCTCTTCTACGTGACCGGCATGTTCGCCGCGATGCTCAGCTTCCACAACGTCGTCGCCCGCTACGCCTTCGCCATGGGCCGCGAGGGCCTGCTGCCGGCCGCCATGAGCCGCACCTCCAGGACCAGCGGCGCGCCCGCCTACGGCTCGCTGCTGCAGAGCGCCGTCTCGCTGCTGGCCGTCGCGCTCTTCGCCCTCACCGACGACCGCCCCCACGGCGACCCGACCGCGCCCGTCCTGCGGCTGTTCACCTGGATGGGCAACGTCGGCGCGCTCGGCGTCATCGTCCTGATGGCCGCCGCCAGCGCTGCCGTCATCGTCTTCTTCGTACGACGCGGCGCGGCCCGCGCCCAGGCGCCCCGGCTGATCGCCTCCGGGACCGCCGGGCTGATCCTGCTGGTCATCGTCGGCTACGCGGTCAAGGACTTCGACGTCCTGCTCGGCGCCGGACCCGGCGGGGTCCTGGGCTGGATCCTGCCCGGCCTGATCGGCGCGGCCGTCGTCCTCGGGCTCGGCTACGGGCTCGTGCTCAAGGCCGCACGCCCGCAGGTGCACGCGCGCATCGGGCTCGGCAACGAGGCGTTCCAACTGGAGAAGGCCGCCAAGGAGGCGGCATCCATGCCCCTTGGACCCACCGGTCCCACGACACCCGGAAAGGTTTCCTCATGACGTGCTGCCCCTCCGGCTCCCCGGCCGTCGCGCCCCATCCGCTCGACCCGCTGAGCGCCGCCGAGATCGCGACGGCCCGGCGCGTGCTCGAGGAGGCGGGCAAGGTCCAGCCGTCCACCCGCTTCCCGCTGGTCCTGCTCGACGAGCCCGACCGGCACACCGCCGCCGTCCACCGGCCCGGCGACCCCGTCGTACGGCGGCTGCGCGTCACCCTGCTCGACTCCGTAACCGGCGCGGCCGCCGAGGCGCTCGTCGACGTCACCGGCGCCCTGCTGCTCTCCTACCGCGACCTGGACGTGGCCACCGACGGCCAGCCGCAGGTCATGTTCGAGGAGTACCCGGTCGTCGAGGCGATCGTGAAGGCCGACCCCGGCTGGCGCAAGGCCATGGCCGAGCGCGGCGTGGACGACACCGGCCTGGCCGTCTGCGCCCCGCTCGCGGCCGGCGACCTCGTGCTCGACCGGCCCGGCCGCCGGCTGCTGCGCTGCCTGACCTGGCTGCGCTGCGACGCGACCGACAACGCCTGGGCCCACCCCGTGGGCGGCCTCGTGGCCGACGTCGACGTCATCGAGCGGCGCGTCGTACGGATCATCGACACCGGAGCGGTGCCCGTACCCACCGAATGCGGCCGGTACGAGCCCGAGTTCACCGGCCCGCCCCGCACCGACCTGCGCCCCCTGGAGATCACCCAGCCCGAGGGGCCGTCCTTCCGGCTCGACGGGCCCCTGCTGACCTGGCAGAACTGGAGCTTCCGCGTCGACTTCAATGCGCGGGAGGGCCTCGTCCTGCACCGGATCACCCACCGGGACGGGCAGGACGGCAGGGAGCGGCCGGTCCTGCACCGCGCCTCCCTCGCCGAGATGGCCGTCACCTACGGCGAGCCCGAGGAGAGCCGCAACTGGGTGGCCTTCCTCGACGCCGGCGAGTACTCCCTGGGCCGCAACGCCAACGCCCTGCGGCTCGGCTGCGACTGCCTCGGCGAGATCCGCTACCTGGACGCCGTCGTCGCCGACGACTCGGGCCACCCCGAGACCCTGTCCAACGCCATCTGCATCCACGAGGAGGACCACGGCCTCCTGTGGAAGCACACCGACATCTTCAACGACAACGCCGCCCACAGCCGCCGCTCCCGCCGCCTGGTCATCTCCTTCATCGCGACCGTCGGCAACTACGACTACGGCTTCTACTGGTACTTCCACCAGGACGGCACCATCGCCTTCGAGGCCAAGTCCACCGGCATGGTGCAGACCGCCGCCGTCGAGCCCGGCGCCGGCTCGCCCCACGGCACCGAGGTCGCGCCGGGCCTGCTCGCCCCGTACCACCAGCACCTGTTCTGCGTCCGGCTCGACGTGGCCGTCGACGGGCTCGCCAACACCGTCGAGGAAGTGGACGTCGTCCCCGTCCCGGCCGGCCCCGGCAACCCCGCCGGCAACGCCTTCACCACCCGTACGACCGTCCTGGCCGACAGCGCGGACGGCGGCCGGGTGGCCGACCCCGCGGCGGGGCGGCGCTGGCGGATCACCAACCCCGGCTCGCACAACCGCATGGGGCAGCCCGTCGCCTACACCCTCGTACCGCAGCCGGGGCCGCTCGTCCTGGCCCAACCCGACTCGGCCGTGGCCCGGCGCACGGCCTACGGCGCCAAGCACCTGTGGGTCACCCGCCACCGTGCCGACCGGCGCTACCCGGCGGGCGACTACCCCAACCAGCACCCCGGGGGCGCCGGGCTGCCGCAGTGGACCGCCGGCGGCGAGAGCCTGGAGAACACCGAGCTGACCGTCTGGCACACCTTCGGGCCCACGCACCTGCCGCGCCTGGAGGAGTGGCCGGTCATGCCGGTCGACCCCACCGGTTTCTCCCTCAAGCCCACGGGGTTCTTCGACCGCAACCCCGCCCTGGACCTGCCCGCGGAGAAGGGCCGCGGCCACCGCGCGGTGTGACGCCCGGGGGAGGGCGCGCCCTCAGCTCTCCAGCGCCTTCCCCACCCGCCGCGAGACGGTGAACTCGTACAGGTCCAGCACCCCGGGCGGCTCCGCCAGACCCGGTCCGCCCGAGCGCACCCACGCGGCGATGTCCGCCAGCGCGTCGTCGTCGTTGACCAGGCCCAGCCACACGGGCCGGCCCCCGGCCGCCCGCCCCGCCGCCGACGGCTGCACCACCACCACGTTCGCCTGGTCGCACACGTCCAGGCACTCCGAGGCCCGCACCGGCGCCGCATCCCCCAGGGCCCGCCGCAGCCGTGCGATCTGCCCCGCGTGGTCCACGCCCGGCACCTTCGCCGGGTCGCCGCAGCAGCAGCCCCGGCACACGGTGACCCGGCAGGGTGCGGCGGACGGGGCGGCGCTGCGGGGGCTCTGGGGCGTCATCCGGATGATCTTACGCAGACTCGAACGCCAGCACGAGGGGTCGCCGGGGGCCACCGGCGCGAAAGAGCCGGAAAAACAGAAGAACCCCAGCTGATAGCTGGGGTTCCCGCTGGTGTCCGAGGGGGGACTTGAACCCCCACGCCCGATAAAGGGCACTAGCACCTCAAGCTAGCGCGTCTGCCATTCCGCCACCCGGACCAGGTGTCTGTCTTCGCGGGGTGTTCCCCGCGGCGACATGGAAAACAATACCAAACATTCAGCGGTGCTCGATCACGCTCCCGGGCCGCCGGGCGGCGCCGGTCGTTGCGGGCGTGTGTCGGCCGCATTGCGGCCTTGGGCTGGGGGAACGGGAGGGGGAGGATGGCCGTGGACCCACGCCGGGGAGCCGCGCACACCTGCCGCGGCCGACCGGCGGCGAACCACGAGGAGGCAGCGTGAGCGAGTCGAAGCCGGCCACCGTCGGCACGGGCAGGAGCGCGGGCAACGCCGAGGCCGAGGTGGTCGACCTCTGCCGCGACCTGATCCGCATCGACACCAGCAACTACGGCGACCACTCCGGCCCGGGCGAGCGCGCCGCGGCCGAGTACGTCGCCGAGAAGCTCGCCGAGGTGGGCCTGGAGCCGACGATCCTCGAATCCCACCGGGGGCGGGCCTCCACCATCGCCCGCATCGAGGGCGAGGACCCGTCCCGGCCCGCGCTGCTCATCCACGGCCACACCGACGTCGTCCCGGCCAACGCCGACGACTGGACGCACCACCCGTTCTCCGGGGAGATCACGGACGGCTGTGTGTGGGGGCGCGGCGCGGTCGACATGAAGGACATGGACGCGATGACCCTCGCGGTCGTACGGGACAGGCTGCGCAGCGGCCGCAAGCCCCCGCGCGACATCGTGCTCGCCTTCCTCGCCGACGAGGAGGCGGGCGGCACCTACGGCGCGCGCTACCTGGTCGACAAGCACCCGGGCCTCTTCGAGGGCGTGACGGAGGCGATCGGCGAGGTCGGCGGCTTCTCCTTCACCGTCAACGAGCAGCTCCGGCTCTATCTGGTGGAGACCGCCCAGAAGGGCATGCACTGGATGCGCCTCACCGTGGACGGCACGGCCGGGCACGGCTCGATGACCAACAAGGACAACGCCATCACGGAGCTGTGCGAGGCCGTGGGGCGGCTGGGGCGGTACGAGTGGCCGGTCAGGGTCACCAAGACCGTACGGTCCTTCCTGGACGAGCTCTCCGACGCGCTCGGCACGGAGCTGGACCCCGAGGACATGGAGGGCACCCTCGCCAAGCTCGGCGGCATCGCCAAGATGGTCGGCGCCACGCTGCGCAACTCCGCCGCCCCCACCATGCTGGACGCGGGCTACAAGGTGAACGTGATCCCGGGCCAGGCCAGCGCCCATGTCGACGGGCGCTTCCTGCCGGGGCACCAGGAGGAGTTCCACGCCGACCTGGCCCGCATCCTCGGCCCCCGGGTGAAGATCGACCAGGAGCGCTCGCACCTGGACAAGGCGCTGGAGACCGACTTCGACGGCAAGCTGGTCGACGCGATGCAGACGGCGCTGCGGGCCGAGGACCCGATCGCCCGCGCCATCCCGTACATGCTCTCCGGCGGCACCGACGCCAAGCACTTCGACGACCTGGGCATCCGCTGCTTCGGCTTCGCCCCGCTCCAGCTGCCGCCGGAGCTGGACTTCGCCGGGATGTTCCACGGAGTGGACGAGCGCGTGCCCGTCGATGGTCTGAAATTCGGTGCGCGGGTGCTCGACCGCTTCCTGGATGAGTGCTGACTTCGGTCCTGAAAGGGCGTCAGACTGCGCGTATTTGGCGCTTCCTTCGCCGGAAAGAGTGAACGCCTACGTCCTTACGTAGCCCCTATTCCTCCTCGTCGTTACAGGTGTGCGGTCCGCGGCTGGGACCGCATTGCCAACAAGGAGGAATCCATGCTCAAGAAGGTCGTCGCCGCCGCGGCAGCCACCAGTGGTCTCGTACTCGTGGGCGCGGGCGTCGCCGCCGCCAGCGGGGGTGCCCAGGGTGCTGCCGTGAACTCTCCCGGCGTCGTCTCGGGCAACGTCATCCAGGTCCCGGTGGCTGTGCCGGTGAACCTGTGTGGCAACACGATCAACGTCGTCGGGCTGCTCAACCCCGCCACCGGTAACACCTGCGTCAACAAGTGACGCCGTGTCCCTACCCGAGGGACTGAACCGCGGTGGCTCCGGAGCGCGCGCCATGCGCTCCGGGGCCGCCGGGCTTTGGGGCCATAGGGATGGGACCAGGTTTTCCGCGCATGGGTGGGGAAATGTACGCCCTTGCGCATTCCGCATGGCAAGCAGAGCAGCAGAGGGGCAAGACGAAAATGCGACAGGTCACCAAGAAGGGCCTGATCACCGTAGCGGCGGCCAGTGGGGTCATCGCCGCTGTCACCGGCGGCTACGCTCACGCCGACTCGGGTGCCAACGGCGCCGCGGCGCACTCCCCGGGGGTCGCTTCGGGGAACACCGTTCAGGTTCCGGTCCACGTGCCGGTGAACGCGTGCGGCAACACCGTGAACGTCGTCGGGTTGCTCAACCCCGCGACGGGCAACCGCTGTGCCAACGGCGGCCACGGCCACGGCGGCCATGGCGGCCACGGCAACGGCGGCGCGCTGGCGAACGGCCACAGCGTCGGCTCGCCCGGTGTGGCCTCCGGCAACACCGCGCAGGTCCCGGTCAGCATCCCGGTCAACGCGTGCGGCAACAGCGTCAACGTCGTCGGGATCGGCAACTCCACGCACGGCAACACGTGCGTCAACAACGGCCACGGTCCGGCCCAGCAGGGTCACGACCACGGCCACAAGCCGCCGCACCACGGCGAGAAGCCGGGGCACCCGGGCCCGCAGAAGCCCGGTGGCGGGCACCACAACCCACCCACCGAGGAGAAGCCCGGCCACAAGCCGCCGGCCAAGCACCACGACGAGCCGGCCGGCCACCCCGGCGCGCCGGGTCACCACCAGGCCAAGCCGGCCATGGAGGTGAAGGACGCGCACCTTCCCGCCGCGCCCCTCGCCGAGCACCGTCCGGCCACGGTCGCCCAGAAGGCCGCGGAGCTCGCCCACACCGGTGCCGGTCAGCTGGGTGCGGCCGGTGCCGCCAGCGCGGGCCTGCTGCTCGGCGGTGCGATGCTCTACCGCCGTGCCCGTGGGGCGCAGGGCTGACACGCCCGAACGGCTGAGCCGGTCCAGCACCGGCACGGAGCGGGCCCCGCAGTCGCGGGGCCCGCTCCGTATGCGTTCACGCCCGGGTGCTCACCCGGTCGCCGTGCGGTACCGCGGCGCGGTACCGGGTCACCATGTGGCGCGGATCTGGCGGATGATCCGTCGGCGCAGCCGCACCCTGCGGCTGCCGTCGGGATAGAGGCGCAGTCGGTCCAACTCCCAGTGTCCGTACTCGGCGTGTTCGGTCAGCAGGCGTGTGGTCGCCCCGCGGGAGACGCCCCGGGGCACATACACATCGCAGAATTCGTATTCCGGCATCGCATCTATTGTGCGGGAACGGGCCCGGTGCGGATAGCGTCTGCACTATGTCTGATGCTGCGCAGCCAACCGCTGCCGAGGTACGGGCCGCCGCCGAGGCGGTCAAAGCCGCTCTGGACCGCCACCTCGAGGCCGTCGAACGCCGTTCGGGGGAGGACGACCCGGCCGTCTACGCCGCGTTCAACGAGCTGGCCGCGACAGCCGAGGCGTACGACGAGCTGCTCTACGACGCCTATGACGAGGTCACCCCCTTCGAGATCCCCGGGGACGACACGCTGCCCGCCTATGCCGGGCCGGACGAGCCCAGCGCGCTGAGCGTGCTGATCCGCAGGGACTACGCGGTGGTCGAGCCGCAGCGGCTGCTCGCCCAGGCCCAGCGCGTCGCCGACCTCGATCCGGACGTCGATGTCGACACGGACGCAGGGGGGCACGGCGGCGCGGCGGGCATCGTCGGCCACAGCGTGCACGCCGCCCTCGGGGTGCTCTTCGGCGAGTACGAGCCGGACGAAATCGCCTCCCGCCACAAGGAGTTCGGCCTGGAGGAGGGCGACTCCACGCTGTGGGTGTCGGCCGCCGAGGAACCGGCCGAGCCGGGGGAGTGGCTGGGCGAGCCCTTCGACCAGGCCGATCCGCAGCGGGTCATCTGCCGCTTCGACGTCAGCGCCGTCTTCGACGAGGAGCTGGGCATCGAGGACGGCGATGACGACGGTGACGACGAGGACGACGACGGCCTCGACGACGATCTCGACGTCGACGACGGGGAGGGCGACGACGGCCGGACCGTGCGGCGCCCACGCCGCTGACCTCGGCTTTTCCGGCCGCCCCGGCGGCTCCTCACGGAGCCGGCGGGGCGGCCGTCGCTCATTCGGCGGGGCGGCTCTGCGCCTGCAGCAGGGACCGCAGACGGGTGGTCCGCTCCTTCGCCGGCACCTCGGCGACGGCGCGGGGCAGCGCCTGGTCCACGCCGTGCACCACCGACAGATGCCGCTCGGCGCGGCTGAACGCCGTGTAGACCCATGAGCGCGTCAGTGACGCGGCGGCGTCGCCCGGCAGGACCACCACGGCCGCGGGCCAGCGCGTCCCGGCGGCCTGGTGGGCGGTCACGGCCCAGCCGTGGCGCACCTCGTCCGCGACGCGGTCCGGCGGTACGACCACGGGGGCACCGCCGCAGTCCAGGCGCAGTCCCCCGGCGTCCGCCGAGGTCACGGTCCCGGGGAGCATGCGGCCGGGGGCGGGGACGTACGCGACGCGGTCGCCGGGGTCGAAGCCGCCGAACCGGCCGGGGCCGGGGTTCAGCCGCTCCTTGAGCGCCGCGTTGAGCGCACGGGTGCCGACGGGGCCGCCATGGCCCGGGGTGATCACCTGGGTGCGGTCGGCGGGCACGCCGATCGCGCGCGGCACGGAGTCGGCGACCAGCTGCACCGTGCGGTGCACCGCCTCGCCCGGGTCCCGCACCGGGACGATCACGACCTCCTTGCCGGGCGCGGCCACCTGCTGGAGCTCGCCGACGCCGATGCCCGAGACGAGCTCGCCGAGGGGGCCCGGGTCCGGGGTGCGGGAGACGACCACCGGGCAGGCGCGGGCCGCCACGACGTCCGCGAACACACGGCCCGGGCCCGCCGACCACAGCACGCCGGGGTCGCCGCCGAGCACCAGCCGGGTGCCGTCGGCGAGCGACTCCACCAGCAGCGCCGCCGTCTCCACGTCCAGCTGCGGGGCGTCGAGGACGGCGAGCACGTCCAGGGCCAGGCAGCCGTCCTCGTCGCGCCCGGGGCCCTCCTGGCCGGACAGCAGCCCGGCGACGGTGACGGCGTCGGGGACGCCCAGCTCGGTGAGGCGGCGCCGGCCGTCCTCGGTGTGCGCGGCGGCGCAGGCGCGCAGGCCCAGCCCGGCCGCCGCCGTGACCAGGGCGGCGGGCTCGGCCCGGGCGGCCTCGCCGCCGCTGTGCGCGACCAGGCCGCAGGCCCCGGCCGCGCGGATCAGCTCGGCGGCGGAGGGGGAGGGGGCGGCGCCGGCCGCCGCTTCCCAGTCGGCCTCGGGCAGGGTGGCGGCGATCAGCCGGGCGAGGCCGTCGGCGAGGCTCTCCTCCGCCATGGCGTAGCGGTCCAGGCCCAGCAGCAGGGACACCGGGGACCCGGCGTCGCCCTCCTCGCTCTCGCTCTCGCCTTCGCCCTCCGGTCCCTCCTGGAACACCAGCACCGCGCCCTCCGCGATGGCGCTCTGCAGCGCCTCGTCCGGGTCGGGCACCGAGCGCCGGGCGAGCTCGGCGCGCAGCGCCGGGGCGTCCAGCACGGTGTGCCCGGCGAGCGCGGCGCGCTCCAGCAGCCATACGACGAGCGCCTGGGCCCGCCGCTCGTCGCCCGGCCCGCACTCGGGGCCCAGCAGGGCGCGCGCGAAGCCGTCGGCCTGCTCGGGCCGGACGCCGGGCACGGCGAGCAGCCGCCAGGGGTCTTCGCGCAGGACATCGGCGGCCTGCTCGCCGAGCGCCTGCGCGGCCTGCGGCGCGAGCTGCTGCGGCGCGCCGCCCGCGGCCAGCACCTCGACGAGGCCCGCGCTGGGCGCGACCGCCGCCCGGGCGGCGGGGGCCGGTACGGGCCGGGCGGGCTGGGCGGGCGAGGTCCGCGCCGCCGGCCTGGGCCTGGGCTTGGGCTCGTTGAAGAACGACGCCGCGGACCGCTCCCCGCTCTCCACGGCCCGCACCGCTGCCGCCAACGCCTCGGCCACGGCCGACCGCGCCTGGCCGCCGTCCTCGCCGCCCTCGCCGCGCGCGGCCGGTACCGCACCCGTGGTGTCCTCGGCACCGCCTTCCGCGTCCGCCGCGGCGTGAGTGCCGGCCGCACCGGGGACGTCCGGCTCCGTGCCCGCGCCGTCGGCGCCGGTCTCGTCCGCCGCGGCGTCGCTGCCGCGCTCGGCACCGCCTTCCGCGTCCGCCGCGGCGTGAGCGTCGGCCGCACCGGGGACGTCCGGCTCCGTGCCCCCGCTGTCGGTGCCGCCCTCGCCGCGCGAAGCCGGCACCGCACCCGCCTCCTCGGCACCGCCGCTGCCCTCGCCGGGCGCGGCCGGCTCCGTAGCGCCGGCGTCGTCGGTGCTGCCGTGCGATGCCCCGGTCGCCTCCGGGGCGGGGCCGGTCGGGCGGGGGGCGGCCTCTTCCGCGGGCGCGGCGGTGGGTTCACCGGCGAGGTGACCGCGGTCGTTGGTCACAGCGTGCTCCAGTCCTGGTCGGGGTAGCGGTGCACGGGCACCGACACGTCGTCGAGCGCCTGGCAGATCTCGTCCGGAAGACTAAGGGTCTCCACTGACAGTGCCGCCCCGAGCTGCTGCGCGGTGCGGGCGCCGACGAGCGGGGCGACGACGCCGGGGCGGTCGCGGACCCAGGCCAGGGCCACCTGCAGGGGGGTGACGGCGAGGCCGTGGGCCGCCGTGGTGACCGCGTCGACGATGCGGGCCGCCGTGTCGTCCAGGTAGGGGGCGACGAAGGGGGCGAGGTGCTCGGAGGCGCCCCGGGAGTCGGCCGGGGTGCCGTGCCGGTACTTGCCCGTCAGCACGCCCCGGCCCAGCGGCGAGGACGGCAGCACGCCGATGCCGAGGTCGAGCGCCGCGGGCAGGACCTCGCGTTCGATGCCGCGCTGCAGCAGCGAGTACTCCATTTGCGTACAGGCCAGCCGGGTGCGCACCGCGGGCTCCGCGAGCTGCCACGTCGCGGCCTTGGCGAGCTGCCAGCCGCAGAATCCGGCGACCCCGGCGTAGCGGGCCCGGCCGCTGCGGACGGCGAGGTCGACGGCCTGCAGCGTCTCCTCGACCGGGGTGGCGGCGTCGAAGGCGTGTATCTGCCACACGTCGACGTAGTCGGTGCCGAGCCGCTCCAGGGAGGCGTCGAGCGCCGCGAGGAGGTGGCCGCGCGAGCAGTCGACGCGCCGGTCGGGGTCCAGCACGCTGCCGGCCTTGGTGGCGATGACCAGGTCGCGGCGCGGTACGAGGCCCTCCAGGAGCTGCCCGAGGAGGTACTCGGCGCCGCCGTCCGCGTAGACGTCCGCGGTGTCCACGAGCGTGCCGCCCGCCTCCCAGAAGGCCTTGAGCTGCCCGGCCGCCTCGTGCTCCCCGGTGTCCCGGCCCCAGGTCAGGGTGCCGAGCCCGAGCCGGGATACCCGCAGGCCAGTACGGCCGAGATGCCTTTGTTCCATGAGCGCTGAGAGTACTGTTCGCGTCGCACCGCGTCGCCGTGCCGCCGCCGGGCCCGGTGAACTGCCCGATGACGTACCCCAGGTCCGCGCGCTAGAGTCCGGCGACAACGACGTTACTGATGAGTAAGGGGTGCCCGTGAGCGGGATGAGGCTCGGAATCAACCTCGGCTACTGGGGAGCCGGGATGGACGCGGACAACCTCGCCGTCGCCCGCGAGGCGGACCGCCTCGGCTACTCCGTCTGCTGGGCCGCCGAGGCGTACGGCTCGGACGTGCCGACCGTGCTGTCGTGGGTGGCCGCGCAGACCGAGCGCATCGACGTCGGCTCGGCGATCCTGCAGATCCCCGCCCGTACGCCCACGATGACGGCGATGACCGCCGCCACCCTCGACTCGCTCTCCGGCGGCCGCTTCCGGCTGGGCCTGGGCGTCTCCGGCCCGCAGGTCTCCGAGGGCTGGTACGGCGTGAAGTTCGACAAGCCGCTGGCCCGCACCCGCGAGTACGTCGAGATCGTCCGCAAGGCGATGTCCCGCGAGCGCGTCACCCACGAGGGGGACCACTGGACGCTGCCGCTGCCCGGCGGCCCCGGCAAGCCCCTCAAGCTCACCGTGCACCCCGTGCGCGAGCGCATTCCGCTGTACATCGCCGCGATCGGCCCGAAGAACCTCGAGCAGACCGGTGAGATCGCCGACGGCGCGCTCGTCGTCTTCTTCGCCCCCGAGCACGCCGAGGAGACCACCCTCGGCGCCCTGCGCGCCGGCCGCGCCAAGGCGGGCAAGGACCTCGAGGGCTTCGACCTCGCCCCGACCGTCCCCATGGCCGTGGGCGAGGACGTCGACGCCCTCGCCGACCTCTTCCGCCCCTACACCGCCCTCTACGTGGGCGGCATGGGCAGCGCCAAGCAGAACTTCTACAACAAGCTCGCGCAGCGGATGGGGTACGAGAAGGAGGCCGCCGAGATCCAGGAGAAGTACCTCGCCGGCGACAAGGCCGGCGCGGCCGCGGCCGTCCCCCGCAAGCTGATCGACTCCACCTCCCTGCTCGGGCCGGTCGAGCGCATCGCCGACCGCATGCAGGCCTACGCCGACGCGGGCGTCACCACCCTGTCGCTGGCCCCCGCCGGGTTCACCCGGGAGGAGCGGCTCGCGAGCCTGCGGACCGGCGTCGAGGCGCTGGAGCGGGCCGGACTGGCCTGAGCGGACCCCGACCGGCCCCTCGAAGGAGGGGCCGCGGCCGTGGTGGGGGCTCGGGGGTCGTCTTCCCCGCCACGGCCGACACCGAACACAACGCCCGGGCGCCCCGGTGGTTACGCGCCGGGGAACCCTCGAATCTCCGCCCGAACTCCTCCGTTCGGCCGAGCGTGCGCCGTCCCTGATTGCCGCGCCGCGCGCGGGGCCGTTGACTCGGTGCAGACGGAGGTGAGGGCCATGCTCACGGCCAGGGGTCTGTTCCAGGAGATCATCGACAACGACGAGGCCTATCAGCTGTTCTGCTCCATCGCCGCGAGCGGCGAGCAGCAGGGCGGCTGGGAGAACGGCCGGATCGCGGCCCTGGTGCCGGAGAGCAGGCGCACGCTCGCCCCCAAGATCGCCCGGCACGGTGCCGACGAGGACAAGCACGGACGGATCTTCCAGGCCCTGCTGCACAAGCGCGGACTGACGCGGATCGAGGCGCCGCCGGAGACCGACTACACCATGATCCTCGAGCGCGAGGGCATCGGCCTCCCGCACGGGAAGCTGCGCGGCCAGGAGCCGCTGACCGAGCGCGACATCATCGCCTACCTCGCCCACAGCCGGGTCACCGAGCAGCGCGCCTCCGACCAGATGGCCATGCTCATCACGTGCTTCGGCGACCACCCCGAGGTCGGCAGGGCCGTCCGCATGATCGGCGACGACGAGGCCAACCACCTCGCCTACTGCCACGAGGAACTGCTGCGCCTCGCCGCCGCCGGGCACGGCCGGACCATCCAGGCGCTGCTGCGGGAGAGCGCGCTCGCCGAGATCGCCGTCTACCGGGACGTCAGCCTCGCCGTGATGAGCCGCATGGGCCGTATCCTGCGCTGGCCGAAGGCCAAGTCGGCCGCGCTCGCGGCGGCCATTCACGCCGTGTACGCCTACGAACGGCTCGTCGGCTGGCGGCGGATGGTCTCCCTGCGCATGCCGGAGCGGCGGGACGCCCTGGGCGGTGCCCCCACCACGGCCGTCGAATTCGCCTGAGCCGCCGGCCGGGGCGCTCTCCTACAGCCAGCCGCGCCGCTTGAACATCCGGTACAGCCAGAACACCAGAGAGACCATCAGCACCAGGACCGCCGGGTAGCCCCATGGCTGCCGCAGTTCCCACATGTGGTCGAAGTTCATCCCGTACACCCCGGCGACCATCGTCGGCACGGCCGCCATCGCCGCCCAGGCGGAGATCTTGCGCATGTCGTCGTTCTGCTGGACGCCCATCTGCGCGAGGTGGGCCGAGAGGATGTCCGTCAGCAGCCGGTCCAGGCTCTCCACGGACTCGTTGGCCCGTGCCAGATGGTCGCTGACGTCGCGGAAGAAGGGCCGCGAGCGGTCGTCCACGAACGGCATCCCCGCCGACGCCAGCCGCGCCACCGGCTCGGTCAGCGGGATCGTGGCCCGCCGGAACTCCACGACCTGCCGCTTGAAGGAGTAGATCCGCGACGCGGTGTGCTTGGTGTCCCCGCCCAGCGGCGAGAACACCTCCGCCTCCAGCTCGTCCAGGTCCGCCTGCAGCAGCGCGGCCACCTCCGTGTACTGGTCCACGACCTCGTCGCTGACCGCGTACAGCACCGCCGTCGCCCCGTGGCACAGCAGCTCCGGGTCCTGCTCCAGTCGCTTGCGCACGCGCGCCAGTGGGCTGCCCTCGCCGTGTCGCACGGTGACCACGAAGGAGTCGCCGACGAACAGCATCAGCTCGCCGGTGCTGACGGTGTCCGCCTCGTCGTCGTAGACCACGGGCTTGAGCACCATGAACAGCGAGTCGTCATAGACCTCCAGCTTCGGGCGCTGATGGGCGTGCAGGGCGTCCTCCACGGCCAGCGGGTGCAGCCCGAACTCGCTGGTGACCAGCTCGAACTCCTTCTCCGTGGGCTCGTGCAGGCCGATCCACAGGAACGAGTTCCCGTCGGCGCGCGCCTGGTCCAGCGCGTCGGAGAAGTCGGCGGGCCCCTCGGTGCGGTGCCCGTCGCGGTAGATGGCGCAGTCCACGATCACGCGAGACAGCCTTTCCTGGAACGTTCCCGGAAAACTACCCCCCGCGCCTTCCCCCGCACGACGATTCCCACGACACTTCCGTCACACTCCGACGGCACCGGGCGGCGTCGTAGGCTGGCGGCCATGCCCACGCTGATCCTGGTCCGGCACGGCCGGTCCACCGCCAACACCCAGGGAGTGCTTGCCGGGTGGACCCCCGGCGTGGCACTGGACGAGCGCGGCGCCGCCCAGGCCGCCGCCCTGCCGGCCCGGCTGGCGGACGTCCCCCTCGCCGCCGCCGTCACCAGCCCCCTGCAGCGCTGCCTCGAGACCGTCCAGCCGCTGCTCGACGCCCGGCCCTCCCTGCCCCTGCACACCGACGAGCGCGTCGGCGAGTGCCACTACGGCGACTGGTCGGGCCGCAAGCTCACCGACCTCGCCGGCGAACCGCTGTGGGAGGTCGTCCAGCGCCACCCCGCCGCGGCCGCCTTCCCCGGCGGCGAGTCCGTCCGCGCCATGCAGGCGCGCGCGGTCGACGCCGTACGGGAGTGGAACGAGCGCATCGAGGGGGAGTACGGCCAGGACGCCGCCTACCTCGTGTGCACCCACGGCGACCTGATCAAGTCGCTCGTCGCCGACGCCCTGGGCCTGCACCTGGACCACTTCCAGCGGATCACCGCCGACCCCTGCTCGGTCACCGCCATCCGCTACACCCGGCTGCGCCCCTATCTGCTGCGCCTCGGCGACACCGGTGACCTCGCCGGCCTCGTCCCCGCCGAGCCCTCCCGCGAGGAGGCCGCCGCGGACGCGGCCGTGGGAGGCGGTGCGGGAGCACCGTGATCGTCGCGCGCAGTAGGGTGGTGACGCGGGAGCGCCCGGGCAGCGCCCGGGGGACGCGTACGTGATCCCGCACCCGGAACAGACACTCCGACCACCGAACCCAATGGAGCAGGACGTTGTCCCGTCAGGTGTTCCTCTTTGACCCACCGGACCGCTTCGTCGCCGGTACGGTCGGGCTGCCGGGCCGCCGCACTTTCTTCCTCCAGGCCACCGCGGCCGGCCGGACCACCAGCGTCGCCCTGGAGAAGGCGCAGGTCGAGGCGCTCGCCGAGCGCATCGACGAGCTCCTCGACGAGGTCGTGCGGCGCACCGGCGGCAGCGCTCCGGTGCCGGCCGTGGCACCCGTGGAGTTCACCGACTCCGAGCCCCTCGAATCCCCCGTCGAGGAGGAGTTCCGGGTCGGCACCATGGCCCTGGCCTGGGACGGCGAGGGCCAGCGCATGGTGGTCGAGGCACAGGCCCTGGTGGAGCTGGAGGCCGGTTCCGACGAGGACCTCGTCGAGGCCGAGGAGCGGCTGCTGCAGGACGAGCTGAACGGCCCGCCGATGCTGCGCGTGCGGCTCACCGGCACCATGGCCCGCGCCTTCGCCAAGCGCGCCCTGGAAGTCGTCAACGCCGGCCGGCCGCCGTGCCCGCTGTGCAGCCTGCCGCTCGACCCGGAGGGACACGTATGTCCGCGCCAGAACGGATACCGCCGCGGAGCGTGACCCCGCACGAGCTGCTGGCCGAGGGCGAGCTGACCGTCCGCGGGCGGGTCCGCGAGGCCTCCAACGCGGTCCTCTACTGCACGGTCGAGTACGAGGGCGTGAGCGCCGCCTGCGTCTACAAACCCGTCGCGGGGGAGCGGCCCCTGTGGGACTTCCCCGACGGCACCCTCGCCCAGCGCGAGGTCGCCGCCTACGAGCTCTCCGAGGCCATGGGCTGGGGGCTCGTCCCGCCGACCGTGCTGCGGGAGGGCCCGTACGGGCCGGGCATGTGCCAGCTGTGGATCGAGGCGTCCGCGGACGAGGAGACCGGCGAGGCGCTCCTGGCCCTGGTCGAGGGCGAGGAGCCGGGGCCCGGCTGGAAGGCCGTCGGCTTCGCGGAGGTGGGCGAGGACCGCACCGCGCTCCTTGTGCACGCCGACGACGAGCGGCTGCGCCGGCTGGCCGTCCTCGACGCGGTCATCAACAACGGCGACCGCAAGGGCGGCCACCTGCTGCCCGCCGCGGACGGCCGGCTCTACGCCATCGACCACGGGGTGACGTTCAACGCGGAGGACAAGCTGCGCACCCTGCTGTGGGGCTGGGCGGGGGAGCCGCTGCCCGAGGAGGCGCTGGCGGCCCTGCGGCGGCTCTCGGCCGATCTGGCCGAGGGGCGCCCCCTGGCCGAGCGGCTGGCGGAGCTGATCACCCCGGCGGAGATCGAGGCGCTGCGGGGACGGGTGGCCGAGCTGCTGCGCACCGGGCGGCACCGCGAGCCGAGCGGGCAGTGGCCGGCCATCCCCTGGCCGCCGGTGTGATCTTTCCGGGCCGGCATGCGGGAATACACATGTCGGAGGCCCTTCGCAAGAAGGGAAGTTCGGCCAACCCCCGCGCCCGGTTCGTATCCGGAACGTGCATCCGGTTACGCTCAGGTCATGCATGCCTGGCCCGCTTCAGAGGTACCCGCCCTGCCCGGCAGTGGCCGCGACCTCCGGATCCACGACACCGCGACCGGTGAACGGGTGACCCTCGTTCCCGGTCCCGTCGCCCGTATCTACGTCTGCGGCATCACGCCGTACGACGCCACCCACATGGGACACGCGGCGACCTACAACGCGTTCGACCTCGTGCAGCGCGTGTGGCTCGACACCAAGCGGCAGGTCCACTACGTCCAGAACGTCACCGACGTCGACGACCCGCTGCTGGAGCGGGCCATCGCCAACGGGGACGACTGGACCGCCCTCGCCGAGCGCGAGACGGCCCTCTTCCGCGAGGACATGACCGCGCTGCGCATGCTCCCGCCCCGCCATTACGTGGGCGCCGTGGAGTCGATACCGAAGATCGTTCCCCTGGTGGAGCGGCTGCGCGCCGCGGGCGCCGCCTACGAACTCGACGGCGACATCTACTTCTCCGTCGCCTCCGACCCCTCCTTCGGCAGCGTCTCCCGCCTCGACGCCGAGGCGATGCGCCTGCTGTCCGCCGAGCGCGGCGGCGACCCCGAGCGCCCCGGCAAGAAGAACCCCGTCGACCCCATGCTGTGGATGGCCGCCCGCCCGGGCGAGCCCAGCTGGGACGGCGCGTCCCTGGGCCCCGGCCGCCCCGGCTGGCACATCGAGTGCGTCGCCATCGCGCTGGAGCACCTCGGCATGGGCTTCGACGTCCAGGGCGGCGGCTCCGACCTGATCTTCCCGCACCACGAGATGGGCGCCTCGCACGCCCAGGCGCTCACCGGCGAGAACCCCTTCGCCAAGACGTACGTGCACGCCGGCATGGTCGCCCTGCACGGCGAGAAGATGTCCAAGTCCAAGGGCAACCTCGTCTTCGTCTCCGCGCTCCGCCGCGAGGGCGTCGACCCGGCCGCCATCCGGCTCGCGCTCCTGAGCCACCACTACCGCGCCGACTGGGAGTGGACGGACGCCGTCCTGGACGAGGCCGTCGAGCGCCTGGCCCGCTGGCGCGCCGCCGTCTCCCGGCCCGACGGCCCCGGCGCCGACGCGCTCGTCGAGGAGATCCGCGAGGCCCTCGCCGACGACCTCGACGCCCCCGCCGCGCTCGCCGCGGTCGACCGCTGGGCCGCCGCCCAGAGCGCTGCCGGCGGCACGGACGAGGGTGCGCCCGGCCTGGTCTCCCGCGCGGTCGACGCGCTGCTCGGCGTGGCGCTGTGACGCGCTGACCCCACCATCCGTCAGGGGGCGCCCGCCCGCAGGAACGCCTGCGGGGGAGCGCCCCCCTTCGTTTGTGGAGATCGCGGCGTGGGGGGCGCGCGGCGGCTGGGCGCTGTGCTGGGGTGTGCCACGTCGGCTGACCGTCCGTCGGAAGGACGCACACCATGGCACGCTCCCTGGCCCGGCGAAGACTCCTCCTGACCGGCGCCGCGCTCGGCGCCGGCACGGCCGTGGGGCCGCTCGGCCCCGCCGCCCGGGCCGCCGCGGCCGCCTCCGGACGCTGGCCGGACCGCTTCCCGCTCCCCGCCGGCTTCCGGCCCGAGGGCATCGCCGTCGGCCCCGGCCCGTACGCCTGGTTCGGCTCGCTGGGCGGGGGCTCCCTGTACCGCGTGAGCCTGGCCACCGGGCGCGGCACGATCGTGCCCACGGGCACCGACGCCATGTCCGTGGGCCTGAAGACCGACCGGCACGGCCGGGCCTTCATCGCCGGCGGCACCTCCCGCCAGCTGCGCGTCGTCGACACCCGCAGCGGCCGGATCCTCGCCACGTACGAGGTCGGCGCGGCCTCGACCATGGTCAACGACGTGGTGCTCACGCCCGGCGCGGCGTGGTTCACCGACTCCACCCACGCCCAGGTCTACGGACTCCCGCTCGGCCCGCGCGGCGAGCTGCCGCCGGCCCGTGACGTGGTGACGCTGCGGCTGACGGGCGAGTGGGCCGAGGCCCCGGACGACGGCTTCACCTCCAACGGCATCGCCCCCACGCCCGACGGCAGGGCGCTGCTGGTCGTCAACGTCTTCCAGGACGGCGGCAGCCTGCTGCGGGTGGATCCGCGCACCGGGGACGCGCGCCGCGTCGACCTGGGCACCACCCGGCTCCCCGACGGGGACGGGGTCCTGCTGCTGGGCCGCACCCTCTACGTCGTCCAGCAGAAGCAGAACGCCGTCGACGTGCTGCACCTGGACGCCGGCGGCCGCCGCGGCGGCGCGGTCCGCCGCATCACCGACCCCCGCTTCCGCATCCCCACGACGGTGGCCGCCTACGGCGACCGCCTCTACCTGCCCAACGCCCGCTTCGACGTCGACCCCACGCCGTCGACGGAATACGACGCGGTGGCGGTACCCCGCTGACGCCCCCGCTCCACAAGTCCACGCACCCGGCACGGGAGTCCATGGTCGTGTACGCGCCAAGCGCGCTAGGCACGCCACCATGAGAACACCACGACGACTCAGAGCGATGGCCGCCACCGCCCTCCTCGGGCTCATGGCGGCCATGGCGGCCCCGGCCGGCGCCGCTCGCGCCGAGCCGGCCGGCCCCGCCGCCCCGGCCGAACGGACCGTCGGAGACCTCACCGGCTTCTCGACCGCGGGCGCCGTCTTCCACCTCCGCGCCGGCGAGGCCCGCGTGCGCGTCACCTTCGTGGCGGCCGACACCTTCCGCGTCGAGCTGGCGCCCGACGGCACCTTCACCGACCCGGTCGGCAAGGACATCGTCCAGCCGCAGGGCCCGCCCCCGGCCACCCGCTGGCGGGAGCGGGCCGACCGCTACGAGATGAGCACCCCGGCCGTCACCCTGCGCGCGTACAAGAGCCCGCTGCGCTTCGCCCTGCACCGCGCCGACGGCTCGCGGCTGTGGGCCGAGACCAAGGGCCTGACCTGGACGAAGGACCGCACCACCCAGACCCTGGCGCGCGGCGCCGACGAGCAGTTCTACGGCGCCGGGATGCAGAACGGGCGCGGCAACACCTCGCACCGGGGCAGGACGGTCGAGGTCGGGGTCGACTACAACTGGAACGACGGCGGCCACCCCAACTCCGTCCCGTTCTACCTCTCCTCGGCGGGCTACGGCGTCTACCGCAACACCTACGCGCCCGGCACGTACGCCTTCACCGACCCGGTGACGACGAGCGAGCAGGAACGGCGCTTCGACGCCTACTACTTCGCCGGGCGCTCGGCGAAGGAGGTCATCGGGCGGTACACCAAGCTGACCGGCAGGCCCTTCCTGCCGCCGCTGTACGGGCTGGAGATCGGCGACTCCGACTGCTACCTGCACAACAAGAACCGCGGCGAGCGCCGCACGCTCGACGCCCTGAAGGTCGCCGACGGCTACACCGCCAACGACCTGCCGCTGGGCTGGATGCTCGTCAACGACGGCTACGGCTGCGGCTACGAGAACCTCTCCGAGGTGAACAAGGGGCTCGGCGACCGGAAGATGAAGATGGGCCTGTGGACCGAGGACGGCCTCGCCAAGCTCGGCGAGCAGGTGAAGGCCGGTCAGCGGGTCGCCAAGCTGGACGTCGCCTGGGTCGGCGACGGCTACAAGTTCGCGCTCGACGGCTGCAAGGACGCCTACAAGGGCATCGAGGACAACAGCGACGCCCGCGGCTTCACCTGGGCCCCCGAGAGCTGGTCCGGCGCCCAGCGCTGCGGAGTGCAGTGGTCCGGCGACCAGAAGGGCTCGTGGGAGTACATCCGCTGGCAGATCCCGACGTACGCGGGCGCGACGATGTCGGGCCTGGCCTACACCACGGGCGACGTGGACGGCATCTTCGGCGGCAGCCCGAAGACGTACGTGCGCGACCTGCAGTGGAAGGCCTTCCTGCCGGCCGTGATGACCATGGACGGCTGGGCCCCGAGCGACAAGCAGCCCTGGCGGTACGGCGATCCGTACACCTCCATCAACCGCAAGTACCTGAAGCTGAAGGAGTCGCTGCTGCCGTACATGTACTCCTACGCGGCCCAGGCGAGCAGGACCGGCGTCGGGCCGGTGCGCCCGCTGGCGCTGGAGTACCCCGGCGATCCCAAGGCGGCCTCCGACGCGGCGAAGTACGAGTTCCTGACGGGCGAGTACTTCCTGGTGGCCCCGGTGTACGAGGACAAGGAGGTCCGCGACGGCATCTACCTGCCCGAGGGGAAGTGGACCGACTACTGGACGGGCCGTACGTACCAGGGCCCGACGACCGTGAACGGCTACCGCGCCCCGCTGGACACGCTCCCGCTGTTCGTGAAGGCCGGCGCGAACATCCCCATGTGGCCCGGCATCCGCTCCTACGAGGACCGCACGGCCGACTCCCCGGTGGCGTGGGACGTCTACCCGCACGGCACCTCGTCGTTCACCCTGTACGAGGACGACGGCGTCACCCGCGCCCACCGCACGGGCGCCTATGCCGAGCAGAAGCTCACGGTCCGCGCGCCGGAGTCGGGGCCCGGTGATGTGACGCTGTCGCTGGACGCGCTGAACGGCGACTTCCGCGGCAAGCAGACGGCCCGTCCGTACCGCTTCACCGTGCACACGGGCGCGGCGCCCGCGGCCGCCGTGCTGGACGGGCGGGAACTGCCGGGGCTGGACTCGAAGGAGGCCTTCGAGAAGGCGGACCAGGGCTGGTGGTACGACCCGGCCGACCGGGGCGGCGTCGTCCAGGTCAAGACCGGGACCCGGGCGACGGACCGCGCCTTCACGCTGACCCTCCGGGCGGGGTGAGCGGAGCGCTCCGCACGGGGGGCCGGGCCGGGCGGCGCAGGAATGCCGCCCGGCCCGGCCCCCGAGGGGGCGGTCAGGCGCCGGCGGGCAGGGCCGGGTAGTCGGTGTAGCCGCGCTCGTCGCCGCCGTAGAACGTGGCGGGGTCGGGGGAGTTGAAGGGACCGTCGGTGGCCAGCCGGGCCGGCAGGTCGGGGTTGGCCAGGAACAGCGCACCGAAGGAGACCATGTCGGCCGTGCCGTCCGCGATCAGGCCCAGGGCGTCCGGCCCGGTCGGCCGCGGGTGGGTGAGCGGGTTGAGGACGAAGGCGGCCGGCCACTGCTTGCGCAGCCGGTGGGTGAGCTCGCGGTCCGGGCCCTCGATCATGTGCAGGTACGCCAGGCCCAGCGGCGCCAGCCGCGCCAGCAGGGCCTCGTAGACCTCGGCGACGTCGTCCTCGGCGATGTCGTTGTACGGGTTGCCGGGGGAGATGCGGAAGCCGACGCGCTCGCCGCCGATCGCCTCGGCCACCGCGGCGGCGACCTCGGCGGCGAAGCGGACGCGGTGCTGGGCGGAGCCGCCCCAGGCGTCGGTGCGGCGGTTGGCGTTGGGGGCGAGGAACTGGTGGATCAGGTAGCCGTTCGCGCCGTGGATCTCCACCCCGTCGAAGCCGGCGGCGATCGCGTTGCGTGCCGCGGCGGCGAAGTCGGCGATCGTTTGCCGGATCTCCTCCTCGCCCAGCTCCCGGGGCACCACGAAGTCCTTCGGCCCCTCCTTGGTGAACACCTGCCCCTGGGCGGCGACCGGCGAGGGGCCGACGGGCACCAGGCCGTCGGGCAGCAGGCTGGGGTGGCCGATGCGCCCGGTGTGCATCAGCTGCGCGAAGATCACTCCGCCCTCGCGGTGCACGGCGTCGGTCACCTTCCGCCAGGCCGCCACCTGCTCCTGGGAGTGCAGCCCCGGGGTGTCGGGGTAGCCCTGGCCGACCACCGACGGCTGGACGCCCTCGGTGACGATCAGCCCGGCGCTCGCGCGCTGTGCGTAGTAGGTCTCCATCGCCGGGGTCGGGGAGGTGCCCGGACCGTAGGCGCGGCTGCGGGTCATCGGGGCCATGGCGATGCGGTTCGCCAGACGCGTGCCGCCCAGGTCGATCGGGTCAAAAGCGTTCGTCATGTCCGTTTCCTCCAACGAGAGGGGAGCGAGTGAGGCGCAATTACCTGTCCGAACAAGTAAAGCTGCCGGAGGCATTCCCGCGCGGAAAAGTGTCCTGCGTCACGCTGCTTGAGGGCTTGCGTTAGCCTGATCTCTGTTCGAGCAGCTATCAGAGGGGAGCGTGGGTCATGACGGGGCCGACGCCCGAAGGCGGGAACCCTTCCGGTCAGGCGACGGTGCCGGTGCCGGCGTCCGCCCGTACGGGGCCGGTCAGCCATGCGATCTTCCGCGTGGCCCGGCTGCACCGCATGATCGCCGGACAGCTCCTGCGTCGCGTGGGACTGCACCGCGGCCAGGAGCTGGTGATGATGCAGCTGTGGGACCTCGGCCCCCAGCGCCAGACGGACCTCGTCCGCCTGCTCGACTCCGACGCCGCCACCATGACCCGCACCGTCCAGCGGCTGGAGGCGGCCGGCTTCGTCCGCCGCCGCCCCTGCCCCGGCGACAAGCGCGCGGTGATCGTCGAACCCACCGCCGCCAGCCACGCCCTGCGCCGCGAGGTCGAACAGATCTGGTCCGAGCTGGAGGACGGCGTCACCGGCGGCCTCACCGCCGACGAGCGGGCCACGGCCCTGCGCGTCCTCGAACGCCTCGAGGCCAACCTCGCCCGCGCCACGGCCGCGGCCCCCTAGCGGCCGCCGCTCACCCGGCCAGGACGGGCGGCTGCCCCTGCGTCCAGACGATGCGCAGGGCCAGCCGCCGGAAGCGCCAGCCCTCGGGGGTGCGGACGGCCTCGGCCTCGCTGCGGCCGCCCGAGACGAACAGCCGCTCGGGAGTGCCGAGCACATGGGTGCTGAGCTGGTTCCACCGCACGGTCGCGCGGTCGCCGCCCTCGTCGAATGCGACCGAGCGGTCGGATCCGAAGTGAACCGTCCGCGCGAACAGCGCCATGGCGTCCCGCGTCGACGACAACTGCGCCCCGATGCCCTCGTGCACGCCCACCGGCGTCTGGCTCGACGCGTCCCGGGTGAAGAAGGAACGCGCCCACGCCTCGTCGAACGTTCCCTCGTCGAGGGAGCGCAGGTAGCCGGTGACGAGGCGGTCGACGTCGGCGCGGTCGGTGAGCGTGCGGAGCTGCTCGGTCATCCGGGTGAGATCCATGTGTGGATCATGGAGCCTCAACCATGCTTGAGGTCAAGCGCCGTCAGCGGGCGTTGAAGTACTTCGCCTCCGGGTGGTGGATCACCATCGCGTCCGTCGACTGCTCCGGGTGCAGCTGGAACTCCTCCGACAGCTGGACGCCGATGCGCTCCGGCCGCAGCAGGTCCGCGATCTTGGCGCGGTCCTCCAGGTTCGGGCAGGCGCCGTAGCCCAGGGAGAAGCGCGCGCCCCGGTACTTCAGGGCGAACATGTCCTCCACGTCGTCCGGGTCCTCGTCGCCGAAGCCCAGTTCGGAGCGGACGCGCGCGTGCCAGTACTCGGCCAGCGCCTCCGCCAGCTGCACGGACAGGCCGTGCAGCTCGAGGTAGTCGCGGTAGGCGTCCTCGGCGAAGAGCTTCGCCGTCGCCTCGCCGATGCGGGAGCCGACCGTGACGACCTGAAGGCCGATCACGTCCCGCTCGCCGGAGTCCTCCGGGCGGAAGTAGTCCGCCAGGCACAGCCGGCGGCCGCGCCGCTGGCGCGGGAAGGTGAAGCGGGTGCGCTCGGTGCCGTCCTCATGCAGCAGGATCAGGTCGTCGCCCTTGCTCACGCACGGGAAGTAGCCGTAGACGACGGCCGCCTCCAGCAGGTTCTCCGTGTGGAGCTTGTCCAGCCAGCCGCGCAGCCGCGGCCGGCCCTCCGTCTCCACCAGCTCCTCGTACGTCGGGCCGGTCGTACGGGCCTGCTTCAGGCCCCACTGCCCCTTGAAGAGGGCGCCCTCGTCCAGCCAGGACGCGTAGTCCTTCAGCGGAATGCCCTTGACGACCCGCGTGCCCCAGAAGGGCGGCTCCGGGACGCGGTTGTCCACCGCGACGTCCGAGCGCACCGAACCCTCCGGCTCCTCGACCTCCAGGACGGCGGCCACGTCCCGCTTGGGCACCCGGCGCTGCTTGAGCTCCGGCAGCACCGCGCCCGGCACGCCCCGCTTGACCGCGATCAGCGCGTCCATCAGACGCAGGCCCTCGAACGCGTCACGCGCGTAGCGGACCTCGCCCTCGTAGATCTCGTGCAGGTCCTGCTCGACGTACGCACGGGTCAGCGCCGCACCGCCCAGGATCACCGGATAGGTCGCCGCCAGCTTGCGCTGGTTGAGCTCCTCCAGGTTCTCCTTCATGATCACGGTCGACTTCACCAGGAGCCCGGACATCCCGATGACGTCCGCCCTGTGCTCCTCGGCGGCCTCCAGGATCGCCGAGACCGGCTGCTTGATGCCGAGGTTGACGACGTTGTAGCCGTTGTTGGACAGGATGATGTCCACGAGGTTCTTGCCGATGTCGTGGACGTCCCCGCGCACCGTGGCCAGGACGATGGTGCCCTTGCCCTCCGCGTCCGACTTCTCCATGTGCGGCTCGAGGTAGGCGACCGCGTTCTTCATCACCTCCGCCGACTGCAGCACGAACGGCAGCTGCATCTGGCCCGAGCCGAAGAGCTCGCCGACGACCTTCATGCCCTCCAGCAGCGTGTCGTTGACGATCTCCAGCGCCGGACGGGTCAGCAGCGCCTCGTCCAGGTCGGCCTCCAGGCCGTTCTTCTCGCCGTCGATGATGCGCCGCCGCAGCCGCTCCTCCAGCGGCAGCGCGGCCAGCTCCTCCGCCTTGCCCGCCTTCATGGACTTGGTGTCCACGCCCTCGAACAGCTCCAGGAACCGCTGCAGCGGGTCGTAGCCCTCGCGCCGCCGGTCGTAGATCAGGTCGAGCGCGACCTCGCGCTGCTCCTCCTCCAGCCGGGCGATGGGCAGGATCTTGCTCGCGTGCACGATGGCCGAGTCCAGGCCCGCCTCGACGCACTCGTTGAGGAAGACGGAGTTCAGCACCATGCGGGCGGCCGGGTTGAGGCCGAAGGAGATGTTGGACAGGCCCAGCGTGGTCTGGACGTCCGGGTGCCGGCGCTTGAGCTCCCTGATCGCCTCGATCGTGGCGATGCCGTCCTTGCGGGACTCCTCCTGGCCGGTGGCGATGGTGAAGGTGAGGCAGTCGACGATGATGTCCGACTCCAGCACCCCCCAGTTCCCGGTGAGGTCGGCGATCAGCCGCTCGGCGACGGCGACCTTGTGCTCGGGCGTACGGGCCTGCCCCTCCTCGTCGATGGTCAGCGCGATCAGCGCGGCACCGTGCTCGACGGCCAGCCGGGTGATCCTCGCGAAGCGGGAGTCGGGCCCGTCGCCGTCCTCGTAGTTGACGGAGTTGATCACGGCCCGGCCGCCCAGCTTCTCCAGGCCCGCCTGGATGACCGCCGGCTCGGTGGAGTCCAGCACCAGCGGCAGCGTGGAGGCCGTCGCGAAGCGGCCGGCGATCTCGGCCATGTCGGCGACGCCGTCGCGGCCGACGTAGTCGACGCACACGTCGAGCAGGTGCGCGCCCTCGCGGATCTGGTCGCGGGCCATCTCCACGCAGTCGTCCCAGCGGCCGGCCAGCATGGCCTCGCGGAACTTCTTCGAGCCGTTGGCGTTCGTCCGCTCGCCGATGGCCAGGTAGGAGGTGTCCTGGCGGAAGGGGACGGTCTGGTAGAGCGAGGAGGCACCCGGCTCGGGGCGCGGGCTGCGCCCGGTGGGCGTGAGGTCCTTCACCCGCTCGACGACCTGGCGCAGGTGCTCGGGCGTGGTGCCGCAGCAGCCGCCGACCAGGGAGAGCCCGTACTCCCGCACGAACGTCTCGTGCGCGTCCGCCAGCTCCCGCGGTGTCAGCGGGTAGTGGGCGCCGTTCTTGCCCAGGACCGGCAGGCCGGCGTTCGGCATGGCGGAGACGCGGGTGCGGGCGTGCCGGGAGAGGTAGCGCAGGTGCTCGCTCATCTCGGCGGGGCCCGTCGCGCAGTTCAGGCCGATCATGTCGATGCCGAGCGGCTCCAGCGCGGTGAGCGCCGCGCCGATCTCGGAGCCGAGCAGCATGGTGCCCGTCGTCTCGACCGTCACCTGGACCAGCAGCGGCAGGTCCACGCCCGCCGCCTGAAGGGCGCGCCGGGCGCCGATGACGGAGGCCTTGGTCTGCAGCAGGTCCTGGGTGGTCTCCACCAGGATCGCGTCGGCGCCGCCCGCGACCAGGCCCTCGACGTTCTGCTGGTAGGCGTCGCGCAGCTTGACGTACGGGGCGTGGCCCAGGGTCGGCAGCTTGGTGCCCGGTCCCACGGAACCCAGGACCCAGCGCGTGCGGCCGTCGCCGGCGGTGTACTCGTCCGCGACCTCGCGGGCGATGCGGGCGCCCGCCTCGGAGAGCTCGACGATGCGCTCGGGGATGTCGTACTCACCCAGGGCGGCGAAGTTGGCGCCGAAGGTATTGGTCTCCACACAGTCCACGCCGACCGCGAAGTAGGCCTCGTGCACCGAGCGCACGATGTCGGGCCGGGTGACGTTCAGGATCTCGTTGCAGCCCTCGAGCTGCTGGAAGTCCTCGAGGCTGGGGTCCTGCGCCTGGAGCATCGTGCCCATCGCTCCGTCGGCCACCACCACTCGGGTGGCCAGTGCTTCGCGCAGTTGCGCGGCTCGGGCGGAAAGGGTCGATGGCGTATGCGAGGCCATGGAAGTGCTCCCGGGTGTGCGACGGCTGTCGGCTTTACGCCCTCCCTGCAGAGGGCGCACGCGGCAAGCGTAGCTGGCGGCATCGTGGAGAGCAGGGGGTGTCCCACCCTGCGGACCGGTCCGGGGCCGCCTCGGTCACCATGGTTTCGGCCACCCGGTTTCGCCGGGAGCCGCCTTCTGGATGATCATGGTCATGGCGGCTGCCGTACCCCATGGTCGGCATCGGCCGATAGTGTTCAGCATTGCCGAACGGAGACAGCCGGGCGGCGTGTGAGGAGGTTGCTCGATGGCACGGACCATCCAGTCGCTCGAACGGGCGGCGGCGATGCTGCGGCTGCTCGCGGGTGGCGAGCGGCGGCTCGGCCTGTCCGACGTGGCCTCCGCGCTGGGGCTGGCGAAGGGGACCGCGCACGGCATTCTGCGCACCCTGCAGCAGGAGGGGTTCGTCGAGCAGGACCCCGCCTCCGGGCGCTATCAGCTCGGGGCCGAGCTGCTGCGGCTGGGCAACAGCTACCTGGACGTGCACGAACTGCGGGCCCGCGCCCTGGTCTGGGCGGACGACCTGGCCCGTTCCAGCGGCGAGAGCGTCTACCTCGGCGTGCTCCACCAGCAGGGCGTCCTGATCATCCACCACGTCTTCCGCCCCGACGACAGCCGCCAGGTGCTGGAGGTCGGCGCGATGCAGCCGCTGCACAGCACCGCGCTGGGCAAGGTGCTGTGCGCCTACGACCCGGTGGCCCACGCCGAGATGACCGAGGGCGACCGCGAGGCCTTCACCCCGCGGACCGTGACGGCCCTGCCCGACCTCGAGGGCGTGCTGGACCTGACCCGCGCCCGGGGCTGGGCGTCGGACGTCGAGGAGACCTGGGCGGGCGTCGCGTCCCTTGCGGCCCCCATCCACGACCGGCGGCGGATGCCCGTGGGCGCCGTGGGCATCACGGGCGCCGTGGAGCGCGTCTGCGAGGACGGCGAGCTGCGGGCGCACCTGGTGGCGGCCGTCCGGGACTGCGCCCGGGCGGTTTCCCGCGATCTCGGTGCCGGACGCTTCTGAAACCGGTGGTCCGGTCGGATAATGCGGGTGCGTAAAGGCGCCCGAGACCGGGTCGTTACCGGTCGGTATCCGAACGTAAATTTACGGCCAGTTGGCCGAGAGTTTCCCGTCACACAGGCCTTGACGCGCCCTTGACCGTGCTGGAAGCTGCCGTTCATCGGTCGGCATTGTCGAACACCTAACGACAATATTCGCTATGGTGTGCATTGCCACGGGACCGATCAACGCCCTCTCGGAGGGCGCGGACCACCGGAGGGACCCGGGGTTCGCCTTCCCCTGGACGAAGGACAAAGGAGTCGCGGGTGTCCAGCTCCGACATCTTCACCGGTGAGCTCATCGGTACCGCAGTATTGATCCTGCTCGGCGGCGGCGTGTGCGCCGCCGTCACCCTGAAGCGCTCCAAGGCGCTCAACGCGGGATGGCTCGCCATCACGTTCGGCTGGGGCTTCGCCGTGCTGGCAGGTGCCTACATCGGCACCAAGTCCGGCGCGCACCTCAACCCCGCCGTCACCCTCGGGCTCGCCATAGACGGCGCGGTCGAGTGGAGCGACGTGCCGCTCTACATGGGCTCCCAGCTGCTCGGCGCGATGATCGGCGCGACGCTGGTCTGGCTCGCCTACTACGGCCAGTTCCAGGCGCATCTGACCGACCCCGAGCTGGTCGCGACGCTGAACCCCAAGGAGGGCATGGTCGACCAGACCGCGACCCCCCAGGCGGGCCCGGTGCTGGGCGTCTTCTCCACCGGCCCCGAGATCCGCAACGCGGTGCAGAACCTCGTCACCGAGATCATCGGCACCGCCGCCCTGGTGCTCTTCATCCTCACCCTGGGTCTCACCAAGGGCCTGGCCGTCAGCGGCACCGGCACCCTGATGGTCGCCCTCGTCGTCGTCGGCATCGGCCTCTCGCTCGGTGGCCCGACCGGTTACGCCATCAACCCGGCCCGTGACCTCGGCCCGCGCATCGTGCACGCGCTGCTGCCGCTGCCCAACAAGGGCGGTTCGGACTGGGGCTACGCCTGGGTTCCGGTGGTCGGCCCGCTCGTCGGTGCCGCGCTCGCCGCAGGCATCCACAAGATCGCGTTCTGACCCGCACCCGCCGAGACCCTTCAGATTTCAGGAGCACACTCCACATGACCGACACCCACGGCCACGGCCCGTTCATCGCGGCGATCGACCAGGGCACCACCTCCTCCCGCTGCATCGTCTTCGACCGCGACGGGCGCATCGTCTCCGTCGACCAGAAGGAGCACGAGCAGATCTTCCCGAAGCCGGGCTGGGTCGAGCACGACGCCGTCGAGATCTGGACCAACGTCCAGGAGGTCGTCGCCGGCGCCGTCGAGAAGGCGGGCATCACCGCCGCCGACGTCAAGGCCATCGGCATCACCAACCAGCGTGAGACCACGCTGATGTGGGACAAGAACACCGGCGAGCCGGTCTACAACGCCATCGTCTGGCAGGACACCCGCACCGACGCCCTGTGCAAGGAGCTCGGCCGCAACGTCGGCCAGGACCGCTTCCGCCGTGAGACGGGCCTCCCGCTGGCCTCGTACTTCTCCGGCCCGAAGGTCCGCTGGCTGCTGGACAACGTCGAGGGCCTGCGCGAGCGCGCCGAGCGCGGCGACATCCTCTTCGGCACCATGGACTCCTGGGTCATCTGGAACCTCACCGGTGGTGTCGAGGGCGGCGTGCACGTCACCGACGTCACCAACGCCTCGCGCACCATGCTGATGAACCTGCGCTCCCTGGAGTGGGACGAGCGCATCCTGGCCTCCATGGAGATCCCGGCCGCCGTGCTGCCGGAGATCCGCTCCTCCGCCGAGGTCTACGGCAGCGCCAAGGACGGCGCCCTGGCCGGCGTGCCCGTCGCCTCCGCGCTCGGCGACCAGCAGGCGGCCCTCTTCGGCCAGACCTGCTACGACAAGGGCGAGGCCAAGTCCACCTACGGCACCGGCACCTTCATGCTGATGAACACCGGTGACGAGCCCGTCCAGTCCTACAACGGCCTGCTGACGACCGTCGGTTACCGCATCGGCGACGAGAAGCCGGTCTACGCCCTCGAGGGCTCCATCGCCGTCACCGGCTCCCTCGTGCAGTGGATGCGCGACCAGATGGGCCTCATCAAGAGCGCGGCCGAGATCGAGACGCTCGCCAGCTCCGTCGAGGACAACGGCGGCGCCTACTTCGTGCCGGCCTTCTCCGGCCTGTTCGCCCCCTACTGGCGCTCCGACGCGCGCGGCGTGATCGCGGGTCTGACCCGCTACGTCACCAAGGCGCACATCGCCCGCGCCGTGCTCGAGGCCACCGCCTGGCAGACCCGCGAGATCACCGACGCCATGACGAAGGACTCCGGCGTCGAGCTGACCGCGCTCAAGGTCGACGGCGGCATGACCTCCAACAACTTGCTGATGCAGACGCTCTCGGACTTCCTGGACGCCCCCGTGGTGCGCCCGATGGTCGCGGAGACCACCTGCCTCGGCGCTGCCTACGCCGCCGGCCTGGCCGTCGGCTTCTGGCCGGACACCGACGCGCTGCGCGCCAACTGGCGCCGGGCCGCCGAGTGGACCCCCCGCATGGATGCGGACACGCGTGACCGCGAGTACAAGAGCTGGCTCAAGGCCGTCGAGCGGACCATGGGCTGGATCGAGGACGAGGAGTAATCATGACCACCCCGCAGAGCGTTCCGACCCTGGGAACGCACCCGGCTGCCGGTACCAACCCGGGCCGCGCCGAGACCCGGGACCGACTGTCCAACGCGACGTACGACCTCCTGGTGATCGGCGGCGGCATCCTGGGCACCTCGGTCGCCTGGCACGCCGCGCAGTCCGGACTGCGGGTCGCGATGGTGGACGCCGGTGACTTCGCCGGCGCCACCTCCTCCGCGTCCTCCAAGCTCGTCCACGGCGGTCTGCGCTACCTGCAGACCGGTGCGGTCAAGCTGGTCGCGGAGAACCACCACGAGCGCCGGGTGCTGGCCAAGGACGTGGCCCCGCACCTGGTCAACCCGCTCACCTTCTACCTGCCCGTCTACAAGGGCGGGCCGGTGGGCGCGGCCAAGCTCGGCGCCGGTGTGTTCGCCTACTCGGCGCTGTCCGCCTTCGGCGACGGCGTCGGCAAGGTGATCTCCCCGGCCAAGGCCCAGGCCGACAACCCGGGTCTGCGCACGGACAACCTCAAGGCCGTCGCGGTCTACTACGACCACCAGATGAACGACTCCCGCGTGGCCGTCATGACGGTCCGCGCGGCCGTCGAGTCCGGCGCGGTCGTCCTCAACCACGCCGAGGTGACCGGCCTGCGCTTCACGCACGGCAAGGTCACCGGCGCGGAGCTCAAGGACCGCACGGACGGTACCGAGTTCGGCATCGACGCGCGCGTCGTCCTCAACGCCACCGGCCCGTGGGTGGACCACCTGCGCAAGCTGGAAGACAAGGGCGCCGCGCCGTCGATCCGCCTCTCCAAGGGCGCGCACATCGTGATGAAGCGCAAGTCGCCGTGGAGGGCCGCCATGGCCACCCCGATCGACAAGTACCGCATCACCTTCGCCCTCCCCTGGGAGGACCAGCTGCTGCTCGGCACCACCGACACGGCCTACGAGGGCGACCCGGCGGACGTGCACGCCACCGAGGCCGACATCCAGCAGATCCTGGACGAGGCGGCCTTCTCCATCCAGGACGCGGACCTCGACCGCTCCCTGATGACGTACGCCTTCGCCGGTCTGCGCGTGCTGCCCGGCGGCCCGGGCGACGTGGCCCAGGCCAAGCGCGAGACCGTCGTCTCCGAGGGCAAAGGCGGCATGCTCTCGGTCGCCGGCGGCAAGTGGACGACCTACCGCCACATCGGCCGTACGGTCATGAAGAAGCTGGCCCAGGTGCCCGGCAGCCCGCTGACCGAGGACATGGAGCCCATCTCCTCGCTGGTCCGCCGCACCCCGCTGCCCGGCGTCGCCAACCCCAACGCGGTCGCCCACCGCCTGCTCGTGGACCGCGAGCCCGGCAGCCGCATGGACCCGCTGACCGCCCGCCACCTGGCGACGCACTACGGCTCGCTGTCCTTCGACATCGCGCGCCTGGTCAACGAGAACCCCGAGCTCGGCGAGCGGATCCACGAGGACGGCCCGGAGATCTGGGCCCAGGTCGTCTACGCCCGCGACCACGAGTGGGCCGAGACGGTGGACGACGTGCTGCGCCGCCGCACCACCCTGACCATCCGCGGCCTGGACACCGAGGACGTCCGCGCCCGGGTCAAGGACGTGCTGAGCGAAAAGCGCTGACGCTCCCGCACTGGCGGACGCGTGAACGGAAGGGGAGGGGCGCCCGGGCACCCCTCCCCTTCCGCATGCGACCGGAACGCAACCGGCACCCGCTCGAACACGTCCCTCACTCGGAAGAGAGGGACGACATGAACCGGCCAAAAACCCAGCGCAGGGCGCTGCTCAAGCGCGTCGCGGTGCGCTTCGCACTCGGCCTCGCGCTGCTGGTGCTCATACCCGTCGTGACGGCGGGCAGCGCGCTGCGGGCCTCGTACGCCGGGTCGCCCGCCAAGGACGCGGTCACCCGCGGCCGGGACGCGATCTGGCTGGGGCACGCCTGGGTCGACGGCCGCCGCGGCGACGCCGACCTCGCCCGGCTGAAGCGGCGGATCGGGGACACCGGCATCCGCGACCTCTATGTGCACGCCGGGCCGCTGGAGCACGACGGCACGCTGCCCGCCTCGGCCTACAAGAACGTGAACTGGCTGATCGGGGCGGTGCACCGCGAGCTGCCGGGCGTCCGGGTGCAGGCGTGGCTGGGGAACAAGCTGGTGGAAGGGCCGGGCGGGGCCGGCCTGTGGCTGGCCTCACCGGCCGCCCGCGCCGCCGTCGTGGCCAGTGCCCGGCAGGTGATGCGGGCCGGCTTCGAGGGGGTGCACGTGGACGTCGAGCCCGTACCCAGCGACGACGGCGACTTCCTCGCCCTGCTCGACGCCCTCCGCCCGGCCGTGCGGTCCGCCGGCGGAGTGCTCTCGATCGCCGCCCAGCAGATCGACCCGCTGCCCTCGATGCACAGCGCGGCCCGCCTGATGGGCAGCAAGAAGTGGTGGACCCAGAGCTACTTCGGCAAGGTCGCCCGCCGGGTGGACCAGATCGCGGTCATGTCCTACGACACCGCGCTGCCCTGGGAGAACCTCTACGGCGGCTACGTGGCGCGGCAGACGGCGCTCGCCCTGCAGGTGACCCCGGCATCGACGGACCTGATGATGGGCCTGCCCTTCTACCACACCGACAACTGGGGCCACCAGAGCCGGGCCGAGACGGCCGCGGCCGCCGTGCGCGGCGCCCGGCTGGGCCTGGGCCGCGAGGACCGCGGCAGGCAGCGGTTCGGCATGGCCCTCTACGTGGACTTCGCGGCCACCGAGGCGGACTGGCGTGCCTACCGCGCAGGATGGGGCGTGCGTGGCTGAAAGTCCCTCCCCCTCAGGGGCTGCGAAGGGGGGTCTTCGAAGTCGTAGGCTTGGGGCACACGCAAGACAACCGCAACTGCACGGAACGGCAACCGCGGCGCCACGGAACCACCCCGTGCGCCCCGGTCGGAAGGAGGCGCTGGGTGATCGAGCTTGAGGGGGTTCCCGAGCTGATCGACCCGGTCATGATCTGTGCCTTCGAGGGCTGGAACGACGCCGGTGACGCCGCGTCCAGTGCGGTCGCGCACCTGGACCGGGAGTGGAAGGGCGAGGTCTTCGCGGCGCTCGACGCGGAGGACTACTACGACTTCCAGGTCAACCGGCCCACGGTCTGGCTCGACGGCGGCGTCCGCAAGATCACCTGGCCGACCACCCGGCTGTCCGTGGTGCGCACGGGCGGGACCGAGGGCAAGGGGACGTCCCGCGACCTGGTCCTCGTGCGCGGCATCGAGCCGAGCATGCGCTGGCGCTCCTTCTGCAACGAGATCCTGGGCTTCGCCCACGAGCTGGGCGTGGAGATGGTCGTGATCCTGGGGTCGCTGCTCGGCGACACCCCGCACACCCGGCCCGTGCCGGTCAGCGGGGTCACCTCCGACCCGGACCTGGCCCGCACCCTGGACCTGGAGGAGTCGCGCTACGAGGGCCCGACGGGCATCGTCGGCATCCTCCAGGAGGCGTGCACCCATGCCGGCGTCCCGGCGGTGAGCCTGTGGGCCGCCGTGCCGCACTACGTCTCCCAGCCGCCGAACCCGAAGGCCACCCTGGCCCTGCTCAACCGCCTGGAGGACCTGATCGACCTGCGCATCCCGCAGGGCGAGCTCCCGGAGGACGCCCGGGCCTGGCAGCTGGGCGTGGACCAGCTGGCGGCCGAGGACAGCGAGGTCGCGGAGTACGTGCAGTCGCTGGAGGAGGCGCGGGACACCGCCGACCTCCCCGAGGCGTCCGGCGAGGCCATCGCCCGCGAGTTCGAGCGCTATCTGCGCCGCCGGGACGGACAGCCCGGCCCCGCGCAGCCGGGGCAGCCCGGCGGCCTCGCGGCCGAGCCCGGTCTGACCGAGGGCGGCCGGGACGGCTCGTACCTGCGCGACACCGCCAGCGGCCGGACGCGTCCGCCGCGCCGGCAGGCCAGGGACGACGAGGCGGGCGGCGACGGCGCCGAGGGCGCCGGCCCGGTCCCCGAGGACGAGGCGGACGGCCCCGAGGGCGAGGGCTGAGCCCCGCCCCTCGCGGCGCCGTCGAAGGACGGCGTAGTCCGAGGTACGCGAAATATCGACGCGACGCACCGTAACGGTCGGTCGTACACTTGTCGGTCCGGTGAAGGCCGGTCCGTACCCCCTGTCACAGGAGGTGCGGGCCGGCCTTCTCGCCCCCTCAGGAGGAGTGCGGATGACCAGCACCATCCCCGTCGTCGACACCCGTTCGGCGGCACCGGCCCTGCAGGCCGTCCTGCTCGACATGGACGGCACCCTGGTCGACACCGAGGGCTTCTGGTGGGAAGTGGAAGTCGCCGTCTTCGCCGAGCTGGGGCACCAGCTGCTGGAGGAGTGGCGCGAGGTCGTGGTCGGCGGCCCGATGACGCGCAGCGCCTCCTTCCTGATCAAGGCCACCGGCGCGAAGATCGCCCTCGCCGAGCTGAGCGCCCTGCTGAACACCCGCTTCTCGGAGATGATCGTCCGGGGCGTGCCGCTGATGCCGGGCGCCCGGCGGCTGCTGGCGGAGCTGGCGGCCCACTCGGTGCCCACGGCGCTGGTCTCGGCCTCGCACCGGGAGATCATCGACCGGGTGCTGCACACGCTGGGCCCGCAGCACTTCACCCTGACCGTCGCGGGCGACGAGCTGGCCCGCACCAAGCCGCACCCGGACCCGTATCTGCTGGCCGCGGCCCGGCTGGGGGTGGATCCGGCCCGGTGCGCGGTCGTGGAGGACACCATGACGGGCGTCACCGCCGCGGAGGCCGCGGGGTGCCGGGTGGTGGCGGTTCCGTCGGTCGCGCCGATCCCGCCGGCCCTGGGCCGTACGGTCGTCGGCTCGCTCGAGGAAGTCGATCTCTCTTTTCTCCGCGGTCTCATCACCGTCTGATCAGCGGGGGTGCACCGAGCGTACGGCAGACAATGACCAAGAACTCTGGGCGTTTGGTCGATTGTTTTCCGTGACGAATACGGCGGCTGAATTCCCATGGGTGACGACGGCCCGGAAGAAGTGACGTTCGTCACCGATTCCGACGCCCGCGCGTCGGCTTGCGCACCCGCCGAAGTGCTCTCACGAGGGCTGAAGCGCACCCTTGTGTCCCGATTGATCATCCGGTGCCGGAATCGTTCCGGCGTCCGGATATCGGACATTGGCCCGCCGTTATCACCACGTGATATCGCATCAACTTCATCGTGTCCCGGTGCCGGTGGCCACGCGCACTAATCTTTTCGCGAGAACTTCACGGCTGCCCGTATGACCAGCACATCAGGTATCGGTAGGGTCCGGGCACCGAACGCACCACAGGGAGAACCCCAGACAATGAACCGCAAGACGATGGTCCTGCCCGTCGTGGCAGGCCTGCTGGCCCCCGTACTCGTCGCCTGCGGCGGGGGCGAGGGTTCCGGCGGGGGCGCCATCGTCGTCGGGACCACCGACCGGTTCGAGGAGACCACCGACGCGCCCGCGCCCTTCGACCCGGCCGCCGCGTACGACATCGGTGCCTGGAACGTTCTCCACAGCACCTTCCAGACCCTGCTGCGGCTGCCCCGCTCCGGCACGGCGCCGGTCGCCGACGCGGCCGAGAAGTGCTCCTTCGGCGACCGCAACAGCGAGCAGTTCCGCTGCACCCTGCGCAGCGGCCTGAAGTTCTCCAACGGCAACGCGCTGACCGCCGAGGACGTCAAGTTCTCCATCGACCGCGCCCGGGCCATCAACTTCGAGAACGGCCCGGTCTCGCTGCTCAACAACATCGACACCGTGGAGACCCCCAGCGAGCGCGAGGTCGTCTTCCACCTGAAGTCGCCCGACGCGACCTTCCCGCAGAAGATCGCCACCCCGGCCGCGGCCATCGTCGACAGCGAGTCCTACGAGAAGAACAAGCTCGGCAACGGCTTCAAGACCGTCGGCTCCGGGCCGTACACCCTGAAGACCGAGCAGAAGGACGGCCGCGTCGTCAAGGCCACCTTCACCAAGAACCCCGACTACAAGGGTTCGGTGAAGCTGCAGAACGACAAGGTCGAGATGCGCTTCTACGACGACTCCAAGGCGATGGAGAAGGCGCTCTCCGACGGCGACATCGACATCATGAACCGCGCCATCCTGCCCGAGCAGATCGACCGGCTGCGCTCCTCCGCGGACCAGGGCGTCCGCCTGATCGAGTCGCCCGGCCAGGAGATCAGCTACCTCGCCTTCAACACCGAGGACTCCTCGGTGAAGAACAAGGCGGTGCGACAGGCCATGGCGCAGCTGATCGACCGGCAGGCCCTGACGCGCGACAACTACAACCGTACGAGCGAGCCGCTGTACTCGCTGGTGCCCAAGGGCATCACCGGCCACCAGAACGCGTTCGCCAACAAGTACGGCGAGCCCAGCGTCGACAAGGCCCGCGCCATCCTGCGCGGCGCCAACATCACCTCGGCGCTGCCGCTCACCCTCACCTACACCACGGACCACTACGGTCAGGGCACCGAGAAGGCGTTCAAGACGCTGCAGAAGCAGCTGAACTCCAGCGGCCTGTTCAACGTCAAGATCCAGGGTGTGAAGTGGGCGGAGTTCCGCCCCGAGGCCGCCAAGGGCAAGTACGCCGTCTACGGCATGGGCTGGTTCCCGGACTTCCCGGACCCCGACAACTACGTCGCCCCGTTCATCGGCCCGGACAACTTCCTCGGTTCCGCCTACCGGAACTCCAAGATCGAGGACCTGATTCCCCAGTCGCGCCAGACGTCGCAGCGCGACGGGGCCGCCAAGTACTTCCAGCAGGTCCAGGAGATCGTCGCCGACGAGGTGCCGGTGCTCCCGCTGTGGCAGGGCAAGCAGTACGTGGCGGTCCGCAACAAGATCACGGGTGCGGAGTGGGCCCTCAACGCCTCCTCCGAGCTGCAGCCGTGGGAGCTCGGCCGCGGCGCGTGACACCCCGCTCCACCTGATTCACCCCAGCTCCACAGAACGAGTTCAACAGCAACAAACGGTCTCTTCAGCGACACAAGAACTGTGAGGAACGTGCACGTGAGGAAACGTGACCAGTGGCTCGCCGCCCCGCTTGGCGCGGGGCTTGCCGCCGCCCTGCTCAGCGGGTGCGGATCGGAAGACGGCAACGCGGCCGGCACCGGGGAGTCGGTGGTCATGGGAATGTCGGAAGAGGTGCTCGCCACCGACCCGGCATCCGGTTACGACCCGGGTTCCTGGCTGCTCTTCAACAACGTCTTCCAGTCGCTGATGGCCTTCCCCAAGGGCAGCACCACGCCCGTCCCGGAAGCCGCCAAGAACTGCAAGTTCAAGAACGAGACCAGCACGGTCTACCAGTGCGAGCTGCGCGACGGGCTGAAGTTCAGCAACGGCAACGACCTCACCTCCGAGGACGTCGCCTACTCCTTCCGCCGCACGCTGAAGATCAACGACAAGAACGGTCCGGCCGCGACGATGCTCTCGTCGATCAAGGACATCTCGACGCCGGACAAGGCGACCGTCGTCTTCCAGCTCAAGCGCTCCGACGCCACGTTCCCGCAGAAGATAGCCTCCGGCGCGGGTTCGATCGTCGACCACACCGAGTACCCGGCGGACAAGCTCCGCACCGACGGCAAGGCCGTGGGCTCCGGTGTCTACAAGCTGTCGTCCTTCGACAAGTCCAAGGCCGTCTTCAAGGTCAACAGCTCCTACCACGGCGCCGCGACCGTGCAGAACAGCGGCATGACCATCAAGTTCTTCCACGGCCAGCAGGACGAGCTGAAGTCCGCCGTCCAGAAGGGCGACGTCGACCTCGCCTACCGTGGTCTGGCCATGAAGGACATCGCCGACCTCGAGGTCGCCAGCCTGGGCGACAAGAACAGCCTCAAGGTCGTCGAGGGCACCAGCGCCGAGGTCCAGCACCTGGTCTTCAACACCAAGGACTCGGTGGTCGGCAAGGCCGGCGTGCGCAAGGCCATCGCCTACCTCGTCGACCGCAGCACCCTCGTGCGCGAGGTCTACAAGCGCACCGCCGAGCCGCTGTACTCGGTCGTCCCCTCCGGGATCACCGGCCACAAGACGCCGTTCTTCGACGTCTACGGCGACCGGCCGCGGCCGGACAAAGCCGCCGACGCCCTGAAGTCCGCCGGCATCTCGGGCAAGGTCAAGCTCACCCTGTGGGCCACCCCGGTCCGTTACGGCCCGGCCACGGTCGCCGAGTTCCAGGAGATCGCCAAGCAGCTCAACGCCAGCGGCCTCTTCGACGTGGACGTCCAGAGCGTCCCGTTCGAGGAGTACGAGAAGGGCATCGAGGCCGGCAAGTACGGCGTCTACGTCAAGGGCTGGGTCCCCGACTACCCGGACCCCGACAACTTCACCGCGCCGTTCTTCGGTGAGGACAACGTCCTCGCCAACGGCTACCAGTCCAAGGAGATCGCCGGCATCCTCCCGGCCACGGCCGCCCAGGGCAGCCGCCCGGCGACCGTCAGCGACTTCATCAGGCTGCAGAAGACCGTCGCCGACGACGTACCGCTGCTCCCGCTGTGGCAGGGCAAGCAGTACGCCGTCGCCAACAACCGCATCTCCGGTCTGCAGTGGACGCTCGACGCCTCGACCGTCTTCCGATTCTGGGAGATCAGCAAGGCCGCCAAGGAATGACGGCCTGACCTCTTCGAACCCCGAGGACGCCCCGGTGCCGCTACTGCGCGCCGGGGCGTACCAGTCCGCTCTCGTAGGCGTAGACGGCGGCCTGCACGCGGTCGCGCAGCCCCAGCTTCGTCAGCACGTGCCCCACATGCGTCTTGACCGTCGTCTCGCTGACGAACAGGTCCGCCGCGATCTCGGCGTTCGACAGGCCGCGGGCGACCAGCTTCAGCACCTCGACCTCACGCTCGGTCAGGGTGTGCAGGGTGTCCGGCAGCGGCTCCTCGCCCGACGGCAGATGCCCGGCGTACTTGTCCAGCAGCCGCCGCGTGATGCTCGGCGCCAGCATCGCCTCGCCGCCCGCCACCACCCGGATCGCCTGCACCAGCTCATGGGCGGGCGCGTCCTTCAGCAGGAACCCGCTGGCCCCCGCGCGCAGCGCCTCCACCACGTACTCGTCGAGGTCGAACGTGGTCAGCACCAGCACCTTCGCCGGGCCGTCGCGCTCCGGCCCGGTGATCTGCCGGGTCGCCTCGACGCCGTCCATGCGCGGCATCCGGATGTCCATCAGCACCACATCGGGCTGCAGGGCCCGGACCTGGTCGAGCGCCTGCAGACCGTCCCCGGCCTCCCCGACGACCGCCAGGTCCTGTTCGGCCTCCAGGATCATGCGGAAGCCGGTGCGCAGCAGCGGCTGGTCGTCGACCAGTAGGACGCGGATCGCCACAGGAGAACTCCTTCGCTAGACCGTGTCCATTCTGCCCTGAGCGGCCTCGCCCGGGGCAGCCGGTCCGTCGGCGGCCTGCTGGCGCTGCCCGGGAACGGGCAGCGGATACGGCGGGGGAGTGCCCCCGAATTCCGGGCACAGGGCCTGGTGGTCGCACCAGCCGCACAGCTTGGTGGGCCGCGGCCGCCAGTCGCCCGTCTCCGTGGCGAGCGAGATCGCCTCCCACAGGGCCCGCAGCTTGCGCTCCACCCCCAGCAGCTCCGCCTCGACCGGGTCGTACGTCAGCACGTCGCCGCTGCCGAGGTAGACCAGCTGCAGCCGGCGCGGCACCCGGCCGCGCAGCCGCCACACCACCAGGGCGTAGAACATCATCTGGAACAGGGCGTCCCCGCGGTACTGCGGGGCGGGGGCCTTGCCCGTCTTGTAGTCCACGATCCGCACGTCGCCGGACGGCGTCACGTCCACCCGGTCGACGATGCCCCGCAGCTTCAGCCCCGACTCGCCCGCACCCTCGATCACCGTCTCCACGAAGAGCTCGCGCTCGGCCGGCTCCAGCCGCGTGGGGTCCTCCAGCTCGAACCAGCGCTCGACCAGCCGCTCCGCCTCGCCCAGCCACGTCGCCAGCCGGTCCGGATCGTGCGAGCCGTCCTCCCGGTGGAACAGCTGCGCCAGCTCCGGCCGCGCCGCCAGCAGCTTCTCCCACTCACCTGGCAGCAGGGAGCGGGCCCGCGGCGGCGTCCGCTCGGCCGCCGGGGCGTCGAAGAGCCGCTCCAGCACCGCGTGCACCACGGTGCCCCGGGTGGCGGCGGGGCTCGGCTTCTCCGGCAGCCTGTCGATCACCCGGAAGCGGTAGAGCAACGGGCACCGCATGAAATCGGCCGCGCGCGACGGCGACAGCGAGGCCGGGCGCACGGCCCCCGACGGGGCGGCGCTGCGGTCCCCGGCCGGCTCGTCGGCCTGCCCGGCGGAATTCTCGGTGGCGGTATCCATGACAGAGACCCTACGGCCCGTCACTGACAGTCGGACGCATACCATCGACGGTAGACCCCCTCGCACTGCATGATCGTGGCAGCGCACCAGGCGGGTGCGGGGGGCCGGATCCGACGAGGGGACACCGTGGACAACAGCGGGCAGGGCCAATCCGGCGGCGGGGGCGCGGGCCGACCGACCGGGCCCGGGGACCGCAAGCCGCAGCGCCCGCGCGAGGCCGGCGGCGGCATCCTCATGGGCCGCCCCTTCGGCGTGCCGGTCTACGTCGCCCCCAGCTGGTTCCTCGTCGCGGCCCTCATCACCTGGGTCTTCGGCGGCCAGCTCGACCGCGTCCTGCCCGAGCTCGGCCGCGCCCGCTATCTCGTCGCCCTCTTCTTCGCCGTGGCCTTCTACGCGTCCGTGCTGGTCCACGAGCTCGCCCACACCGTGGCGGCCCTGCGCTTCAAGCTCCCCGTGCGCCGCATCCAGCTGCAGTTCTTCGGCGGCGTCTCCGAGATCGAGAAGGAGAGCGAGACCCCGGGCCGCGAATTCGTGCTCGCCTTCGTCGGCCCCCTGCTCTCCCTCGTCCTGGCCGGCGTCTTCTACCTCGGCATGCTCGCCGTCCAGCCCGACTCGGTGCCCGGCGTCCTGCTCGCCGGCCTGATGGTCTCCAACCTGCTCGTCGCCGTCTTCAACCTGCTGCCCGGCCTGCCCCTGGACGGCGGCCGGATGCTCCGCGCCGTCGTCTGGAAGATCAGCGGCAAGCCCATGACCGGCACCGTCGCCGCGGCCTGGGTCGGCCGGGCCCTGGCCGTCGCCGTCCTGGTCGGCCTGCCGATGCTCACCCACGGCGGCGGCCTCGGCGGCAGCGACTCCGCGGACTTCGGCGGCGTCGACATGCTCACCGACGCCCTGCTCGCCGCGATCCTCGCCGCGATCATCTGGACCGGCGCCGGCAACAGCCTGCGCATGGCCCGGCTGCGCGAACACCTGCCCGCCCTGCGCGCCCGCGCCCTCACCCGGCGTGCCGTGCCCGTCCAGGCCGCCACCCCGCTCTCCGAGGCCCTGCGCCGGGCCAACGAGGCCGGCGCCCGCGCCCTGGTCGTCGTCGACGGTCAGGGCGGCCCCACCGCCCTGGTCCGCGAGGCCGCCATCGTCGCCGTCCCCGAGCACCGCCGCCCCTGGGTGGAGGTCGGCACCCTCGCCCAGGAGCTCACCGACGGCATGCGCCTGTCCGCCGAGCTGTGCGGCGAGGAGCTCCTGGAGACCCTGCGCGCCACCCCCGCCACCGAATACCTGGTCGTCGAGGACACCGGCGAGGTCTACGGCGTGCTGTCCACCTCCGACGTCGAGCGCGCCTTCGTGGCCGCCATGGCCCGGCCCGCGCCCTGAGCCTCGTGGTGCTGGGCCCCTCCCGCGCCCGGTAGGCTGGTCACATGTCCGAACCGACCGGTGCCGCCCGCCGTCGCGGCCCCTTCCAGGTCGGGGACCAGGTCCAGCTCACCGACCCCAAGGGACGCCACTACACCTTCACGCTCGAGGCCGGGAAGAACTTCCACACCCACAAGGGTTCCTTCCCCCACGACGAGCTGATCGGTGCTCCCGAGGGCAGTGTTGTCCGTACCACGGGAAACGTCGCCTACCTCGCGCTGCGCCCCCTGCTCCCCGACTACGTCCTGTCCATGCCCCGCGGTGCCGCCGTGGTCTACCCCAAGGACGCGGGGCAGATCCTGGCCTTCGCCGACATCTTCGCCGGCGCCCGCGTCGTCGAGGCGGGAGTCGGCTCCGGCTCGCTCAGCGCCTTCCTGCTGCGCGCCATCGGCGACCAGGGCATGCTGCACTCCTACGAGCGCCGCGCGGACTTCGCCGAGATCGCGCAGGCGAACGTGGAGCGCTACTTCGGCGGTCCGCACCCCGCCTGGCAGCTCACCGTCGGCGACCTGCAGGACAACCTCTCCGACACCGACGTCGACCGGGTCGTCCTCGACATGCTCGCGCCCTGGGAGTGCCTGGAGGCCGTCTCCAAGGCGCTGGTGCCCGGCGGCATCCTGTGCTGCTACGTGGCGACCACCACCCAGCTCGCGCGGACCGTGGAGTCTATCCGTGAGATCGGCTGCTTCGCCGAGCCGCAGCCGTGGGAGTCGATGATCCGCAACTGGCACGTGGAGGGCCTCGCGGTCCGCCCGGACCACCGGATGATCGGCCACACCGGCTTCCTGGTCACCGCCCGCCGTCTCGCCGACGGCGTGGAGCCCCCGATGCGCCGCCGCCGCCCCGCCAAGGGCGCGTACGGCGATGACTACGAGGGCCCCAACAAGGGCTGACCCCCCGCACGACCCATGGGCGCCGCCGCCGGGACCGCACTTCGCGGAACTCGGCGGCGGCGCCTCTTCGTTGGGGGTGTGCGCGGGCCCGTGGGTCGCCGTTCCGCGACGGGCGGGCGTGTGGCACGATGCGGAAGATCCTCGTCCCCGCAGCTCTCACAGGAGTCGTGCGCGTGCAGCCAGCAGGACCCGAGTCCCACCCGCACTCCCGTCCCCGCCCCCTCCACTGGCTCGCCACCGCCACGGCGCTGGCCGCCGTGCTCGCCGGTGCGGCCCTCCTCGGCCCCGGCGACGCCACGGCCACCGCACCCGCCCCCGCGGGCGCTCCCGACGCGCTCGCCGCCCGTTATCCCGTCGACTGCGGCCCCGCCAGGGCCGAGGTCGTCCGGCAGGTCCCCGCGGACCTGGACGGCGACGGGCGGGCCGAGACGGTCGCGGTCGTGCGCTGCCCCTCGGGGGCGGGCACCCGGCCCAGCGGCGTCCACGTCCTCGCGCACCCGGCCGCCCCGGGGGCCGCGCCCCGCGTCGTGGCGACCCTCGTCGACGCCGGGCAGGGGATGAGCGTCACCGGCCTGGAGGCGGCCGGAGGGACGGTTTCGGCCACTCTCCTCGGCTATTCCTCCGCGAGCGTGCCGCGCTGCTGCCCGGACAGGCGCCGGCTGGTCAAGTGGCACTGGAGGGAGGGGAAGTTCATCCTCGCGCCCCAGCCGGCGGCGGGGAGTGTGTGATCCGTTACGCGGTGTTATTCCGCGTCCGGTCCGTAAACTTCGACCTTGTCCGAAACGCGCCGGACATGGATGCAGTCGCCCGGGCATTCCTTCGCCGAGTCCCGGACGTCGTTGAGCAACGGCAGCGGTACGGGCGTGGTGGCACCCTTGTCCTGGAGCAGCTCGTCGTCGGGGCTCTTCACATAGGCCAGACCGTCGATGTCCAGCTCGAAGACCTCGGGTGCGTACTGTGCGCAGATGCCGTCCCCGGTGCACAGGTCCTGGTCGATCCAGACTTCCAGTTCGCCGAGTCCGTCTTCCTGCACGGTCATCTCGCCTGCCGTTCCCTACGTATGTGAATCAATTGGAGCCAGCACTGACGGGTGTTGACCGAGTCGACGATACAACCGCCCGCTTTCCGATGTTGGTGGGTGGGTATCCCCCTCACGTGAGGACGTGCGCAAGGGTGAAGATCGGACACACTCCGACCGGGTTTGTGATCTAGGGGTTTCAACCTGCACCGGCCCAGGTAGGGTCAGGAAGCGTCCAGCTCCCCTTGGAGGAGGTGAGGACCGTGGCAGCCCACGACGACGACATGAACCGCGGCATCCGGCCGGGACGAGGGTCTGACGACCCCGCGGGCCAGGTTGCCTATCTCGAGCAGGAGATCGCCGTCCTGCGACGCAAGCTCGCCGACTCTCCGCGTCACACGAGGATTCTCGAAGAGCGGATCGTCGAGCTCCAGACGAACCTGGCCGGCGTGTCCGCACAGAACGAACGGCTCGCGAACACCCTCCGTGAGGCCCGCGACCAGATCGTGGCCCTCAAGGAGGAGGTGGACCGGCTCGCCCAGCCGCCGGCCGGCTTCGGCGTCTTCCTGCACGCCAACGAGGACGGCACGGCCGACATCTTCACCGGGGGCCGCAAGCTCCGGGTGAACGTCAGCCCGAGCGTCGAGATCGAGGACCTCAGGCCCGGCCAGGAGGTCATGCTCAACGAGGCGCTCAACGTGGTCGACGCCATGGCGTACGAGCGCCACGGCGACATCGTCACCCTCAAGGAGATCCTCGAGGACGGCGAGCGCGCCCTGGTCATCGGGCACACCGACGAGGAGCGGGTGGTGAGGCTCGCCGAGCCGCTGCTGGACACCACCATCCGCCCCGGTGACGCCCTGCTGCTCGAATCCCGTTCCGGCTACGTCTACGAAGTCATCCCGAAGAGCGAGGTCGAGGAACTCGTCCTCGAAGAGGTCCCGGACATCGACTACACGAAGATCGGCGGCCTGGGCAACCAGATCGAGCTGATCCGCGACGCGGTCGAGCTGCCCTACCTCTACCCCGACCTCTTCAAGGAGCACGAACTGCGGCCGCCCAAGGGCGTGCTGCTGTACGGCCCGCCCGGCTGCGGCAAGACGCTCATCGCCAAGGCCGTGGCCAACTCCCTTGCCAAGAAGGTCGCCGAGGTCACCGGCAAGCCCGCGGGGAAGAGCTTCTTCCTCAACATCAAGGGCCCCGAGCTGCTCAACAAGTACGTCGGCGAGACCGAGCGGCACATCCGGCTGATCTTCCAGCGCGCCCGGGAGAAGGCCAGCGAGGGCACGCCGGTCATCGTCTTCTTCGACGAGATGGACTCCCTCTTCCGCACCCGCGGCTCCGGGGTCAGCTCGGACGTGGAGAACACCATCGTCCCGCAGCTGCTCTCCGAGATCGACGGCGTGGAGGGCCTGGAGAACGTCATCGTCATCGGCGCCTCCAACCGCGAGGACATGATCGACCCGGCGATCCTGCGCCCTGGCCGGCTCGACGTGAAGATCAAGATCGAGCGTCCGGACGCGGAAGCCGCCAAGGACATCTTCTCCAAGTACCTGACCGAGACCCTCCCGCTGCACGCGGACGACCTCGCCGAGCACGGCGGGTCGGCCCGGGCCGCCGTCGACGGCATGATCCAGTCCGTCGTCGAGCAGATGTACGCGGAGTCCGAGGAAAACCGCTTCCTCGAGGTCACGTACGCCAACGGCGACAAGGAAGTCCTCTACTTCAAGGACTTCAACTCCGGCGCGATGATCCAGAACATCGTGGACCGGGCCAAGAAGATGGCCATCAAGGCCTTCCTCGACCACAACCAGAAGGGCCTGCGCGTCTCCCACCTGCTCGCCGCCTGCGTGGACGAGTTCAAGGAGAACGAGGACCTGCCCAACACCACCAACCCGGACGACTGGGCCCGCATCTCCGGCAAGAAGGGCGAGCGGATCGTCTTCATCCGCACCCTGGTCACCGGAAAGCAGGGCGCGGACACGGGCCGCTCCATCGACACCGTGGCCAATACCGGCCAGTACCTGTAACACCGCCGTCCGGCTGCGGATGTCCCTGTTGTTCTCATTCCCCCCGCCTCCCGGCGGGGGGAGACCAGGGCGTCCGCAGCCGGACGCGTTTTGCCCCACCTGTGGGACTCGTACGACGACCTGTTCCGCGCACCGCACGAACCGGAGCAATGACTGTAATGATCTCCCCAGCGCCGCAAAGCCGTTCTAGGCTCTTCGGTACCGCCGCGCAGCGCAGTGGGGGATCGGAGACCGTATACGGACCGGAAGCGCAGCGGTACTTGAGCGCCGACCCCACCAGGGGGCGCCGCCGGGCAAGGAGGGCCGCATGACCGTACGGCGAGTAATGGGCATCGAGACGGAGTACGGGATCTCCGTCCCCGGTCACCCGAACGCCAATGCCATGCTCACCTCGTCCCAGATCGTCAACGCCTACGCGGCCGCGATGCACCGGGCACGCCGTGCCCGCTGGGACTTCGAGGAGGAGAACCCGCTGCGGGACGCCCGTGGTTTCGACCTCGCCCGCGAGGCCGCGGACTCCAGCCAGCTCACCGACGAGGACATCGGCCTGGCCAATGTCATCCTCACCAACGGCGCGCGTCTGTACGTCGACCACGCCCACCCCGAGTACAGCTCGCCGGAGATCACCAACCCGCGGGACGCCGTCCTGTGGGACAAGGCCGGCGAGCGCATCATGGCCGAGGCCGCCGAGCGCGCCGCCCAGCTGCCCGGCGCCCAGCCCATCCACCTCTACAAGAACAACACCGACAACAAGGGCGCCTCCTACGGCACGCACGAGAACTACCTGATGAAGCGGGAGACCCCGTTCTCGGACATCGTGCGCCACCTGACGCCCTTCTTCGTCTCCCGCCAGGTCGTCACCGGGGCCGGCCGCGTCGGCATCGGCCAGGACGGCCACGAACACGGCTTCCAGATCAGCCAGCGGGCCGACTACTTCGAGGTCGAGGTGGGTCTGGAGACCACCCTCAAGCGCCCCATCATCAACACCCGCGACGAGCCCCACGCCGACGCCGAGAAGTACCGCCGGCTCCACGTGATCATCGGCGACGCCAACCTCTCCGAGATCTCCACCTACCTCAAGCTCGGCACCACCGCCCTGGTCCTGTCGATGATCGAGGACGGCTTCATCGCCGCCGACCTCGCCGTCGAACAGCCCGTGCGCACCCTCCACCAGGTCAGCCACGACCCCTCGCTGCGCCGTCTGATCACGCTCCGCAGCGGCCGCACGCTCACGGCCGTCCAGCTGCAGATGGAGTACTTCGAGCTGGCGCGCAAGTACGTGGAGGACCGCTTCGGGGCGGACGCCGACGAGCAGACCAAGGACGTGCTGACCCGCTGGGAGGACGTCCTGAACCGGCTCGAGCACGACCCCATGAGCCTGGCCGGCGAGCTGGACTGGGTGGCCAAGCGCGAGCTCCTCGAGGGCTACCGCCGCCGCGACGGACTGGACTGGGACGCGGCCCGGCTGCACCTGGTGGACCTGCAGTACGCGGACGTACGCCCCGACAAGGGCCTCTACAACCGCCTCGCGGCCCGCGGGAAGATCAAGCGCCTGCTCGACGAGGCCGACGTGCTCCGCGCCCGTACGGCTCCGCCCGAGGACACCCGGGCCTACTTCCGCGGCCGCTGCCTGGAGCAGTACGCCGACGACGTGGCCGCCGCCTCCTGGGACTCGGTCATCTTCGACCTGCCCGGCCGTGACTCCCTGCAACGGGTCCCCACCCTGGAGCCACTGCGGGGCACCCGCAACCACGTCAAGGAGCTGCTGGACCGCTGCCGCACGGCGGAGGAACTGGTCCGGGTCCTCTCGGGCGGCTGATGAAGACACCTTCCGGCGATGGCCGGGGGAGGGTCTGAGAAGCGCGTGAACCGGGAATCATCACGGTGGTTCCGGGACGTTGTAGCAAGTGCAGGGCCTGTGCCGGACCCTGCTTGTAGGGTCTGATCTTGTACGTCTCGTGTACGTGTACGTCGAAACCGAGCGGGGTGAGGGGTATGGCGACCAAGGACACCGGCGGCGGGCAGCAGAAGGCCACGCGTTCGACAGAGGAGGTCGAGGAGCAGGCGCAGGAGGCGCAGGCATCCGAGGACCTCAAGGAGCGCCAGGAGAAGCTGTCGGACGACGTGGACTCCGTGCTGGACGAAATCGATGATGTGCTCGAAGAGAACGCCGAGGACTTCGTGAGGTCCTTCGTCCAGAAGGGCGGGCAGTAGGCGAGCACCCCGTCCCGTGTCCCGGGCAGGGGTGCGGGACGGACGGCTCGCCGGCCCGGCGGTAGGGTCCGGACAGTATTTCAAGATCTCTTCGAAGGAATCGTGTGGAAGCCAACTTTCCTGGTACGGGGCGTCTGCCGGCTGCCTTCCTGACGCCCGGTTCGTCGTCGTTCATGGACTTCCTCGGCGCGCACCGGCCCGAGCTGCTGCCGCGCAACCGGCAGCTGCCCGCGCAGGGCGTCCTCGAGGCCCCGCACGGGACGACCATCGTGGCCGCGACGTTCCCCGGCGGCGTGGTGCTCGCCGGTGACCGCCGGGCCACGATGGGCAACATCATCGCGCAGCGGGACATCGAGAAGGTCTTCCCGGCCGACGAGTACTCGGCCGTGGGCATCGCGGGCACGGCCGGTCTGGCCGTGGAGATGGTCAAGCTCTTCCAGCTCGAGCTCGAGCACTTCGAGAAGGTGGAGGGCGTCCAGCTCTCGCTGGAGGGCAAGGCGAACCGGCTGTCGACGATGATCCGCAGCAACCTCGGCATGGCCATGCAGGGCCTGGCCGTGGTGCCGCTCTTCGCGGGCTGGGACGTCGACCGGCAGAAGGGCCGCATCTTCTCCTACGACGTCACCGGCGGCCGCTCCGAGGAGCACGGCTTCTCGGCCACGGGCTCCGGATCGCTGTTCGCGCGCGGATCGCTCAAGAAGCTCTTCCGGGAGGACCTGACCGAGGGGCAGACCACCACGCTCGTCGTCCAGGCGCTCTACGACGCCGCCGACGACGACTCCGCGACCGGCGGGCCCGACCTCGCGCGCCGCATCTATCCGATCGTCACCGTCATCACCGAGGACGGCTTCCGCAAGCTCACCGAGGCGCAGTGCTCCGAGATCGTGCGCGCCATCCACGAGCGGCGGCTCGAGGAGCCCGACGGCCCGCGGGCCGCACTCCTCTGATCCCCTCGATACCGACGGAACCCCACACAAGACAAGAAGGGACGGACAGCGGTGTCGACGCCGTTCTATGTCTCACCCCAGCAGGCCATGGCCGACCGCGCCGAGTACGCCCGCAAGGGCATCGCCCGCGGCCGCAGCGTCGTGGTGCTCCAGTACAACGATGGCGTTGTCTTCGTCGCCGAGAACCCGTCCCGGGCGCTGCACAAGGTCAGTGAGATCTACGACCGGATCGCCTTCGCGGCGGTCGGGAAGTACAACGAGTTCGAGAATCTGCGCATCGGCGGCGTGCGCTACGCCGACCTGCGCGGCTACACCTACGACCGGGACGACGTCACGGCCCGTGGTCTGGCCAACGTCTACGCCCAGACGCTGGGCGGGATCTTCTCCAGCGCGGCCGAGAAGCCCTACGAGGTGGAGCTGATCGTCGCCGAGGTCGGGGCGGGCCCCGAGGACGACCAGATCTACCGGCTGCCGCACGACGGCTCGATCGTGGACGAGCACGGCTCGGTCGCCATCGGCGGCAACGCCGATCAGATCAGCAGCTATCTCGACCAGCGCCACCGGGACGGGATGACGCTGGCCGAGGCGCTCAAGCTGGCGGTCGAGTCGCTGACCCGCGACACCAACGGCAGCGAGCGCACGCTGAGCGCCGAGCAGCTGGAGGTCGCGGTCCTGGACCGCAAGCGGCCGCAGCAGCGGAAGTTCAAGCGGTTGCTGGGGCGGCAGCTGTCCCGGCTGCTGGAGGAGGGATCGGGGGCGTCCTCCGAGGCCGGTGCGGCCGAGGCGGCCGAGGAGGAGTAGGCCCCGGCCGGACGGGCTGGATTTCCAGCCCGTCCGGCGTTTGAGGACCGGGGTCCGGGGCGGAGCCCCGGTTACGGAGACGCCACCGACGACGACGCGCGCGGCACCAGTTCCACCGGCAGGGACGTCGGCGGCACCGCCGCGCCGTCCAGTACGGCCACCAGCGCCCGCATGCCCGCCTCGCCGACCGCCTCCGCGGGCAGCCGGAGGGTGGTGAGCTCCGGTTCGAGGGCGGTCGCCAGCGGCAGGTCGTCGAAGCCCGTCACCGAGACGTCGTCCGGCACCCGCAGTCCGAGCCTGCGGGCCGCCTTGCAGGCGCCCGCCGCCAGGGTGTCGCTGTCGCAGATCAGCGCCGTGGGGCGGGGCCCGGGGGCGGTGAGGGCCCGCTCGGCGGCCAGCCGGCCGGCCGTCACTTCCAGCGCGGCGGCCTCGGTGCGGACCACCGTGCCCGCGGTCCCCCGCAGCGTCTCGGCGAGAGCCCGCGCCCGGACGCGGAAGGTCCAGGAGTCGACGTCGGCCGCCAGGTGCGCGAAGCGCCGATGGCCGAGCGCCAGCAGGTGTTCGGTCACCTGCCGTATTCCGTCGGCGATGTCGGGGTTGACCGTCGCCGCCGCCTCCGGCCGCTCCGGATCGCTGTCGAGCATGACGAGCGGCAGCCCGCCCTCGCGGATGTCCGCCAGGGCCTCGGCCGCCATCGAGGACGCGATGACGCCGTCCAGCGTCGCCCGTGCGGAGGCGAAGGGGTCGCGGGCGGGACCGGTGCCCTCCGGGGACGGATAGAGCACCACGCCCACGCCGTGCTCGGCCGCGGCCCGGGCCGCGCCCGTGTAGACGCGGGCGAAGAATTCGTTGGTGAGGGCCGGTACGACCAGCAGCGCGGTCCGGGTGCGCCCCAGGCGCAGGTCCCGGGCCGCCAGGTTGGGGCGGTAGCCCAGCTCCCGGGCGGCCGTGCGCACGGCCTCGGCGGTCGGCTCGGAGACCCGGCCCCGCCACTTCTCGCCCATCACCAGGGAGACGGTCGCCTGCGAGACCCCCGCCGCGCGTGCCACGTCCCGGCTGGTGGCGCGGGCCGCGGCCGCGTGCCGCCCCCGGACCGTGGGCCAGCGCGGCCCGCTCCCCCCGTCGCCGTGCCCGACCCCGCGTTCGACTTCCGTCACCGCTGCGACGCCCCTCTCCGTTGCCGGCCGTGGTCTGCCGTGGCCTGCGGTTGGACCCGCGGGCTGCGGCCATGGTACGTATAACGACGCTAGTTATACGTAAAACCGGGATGGCTCGGTCAAAGGTGGCCGGCCGGGGCGTCCCGGCCGGAAGACGAGAGGCGGACAATGGCGGCGGCGGGCGGCGGTTACGTCGAGATGCTCAAGACGCGGCACGCGGCGCGACTGCTCACCGGCACCCTGGTGGGCCGGCTGCCGAATGCCACCGCCGCGCTGGCGATCGTCCTCTTCGTCCGCGCCGAGGGCGGCAGCTTCACCCTCGCCGGAGCCCTCTCCGCCGTCTACGGCGTGGCCAACGCCGTCGGCCAGCCGCTGCTCGGCCGGGCCGTCGACCTCTACGGCCAGCCCCGCGTCATCCTGCCGTCGGCCCTGCTGACCGCGCTGGGCATGGGGCTCTTCACCGTCGTCGGCCTGGACCCGCTGCCCCTGTCCTACCTTGCCATGATCGTGGCCGGTCTGTTCGCGCCGCCTCTGGAGGGCGGCCTGCGGGCGCTGTGGCCCTCGGTCCTGAAGAACGAGGACGACCTCCACGCCGCGTACTCCCTCGACGCGATCGCACAGGAACTGATCTACGTGGTCGGTCCGCTGATCGTCACGCGCATCGTGGCCCTGTGGTCCGAGGCCGCCGCGCTGAACGCGCTGCACCTGATGGGCGTCGTCGGCGCGCTCGCCGTGGTCACCTCGCCGCCCTCCCGGAAGTGGCGCAGCGAGCCCCGCGAGGCGCACTGGCTGGGCGCGCTGCGCTCCCGTGGGCTGCTGGTGCTGCTCGGCACGTTCTTCTTCATCGGCTCGGCCCTCGGCTCCATCGCGGTCGCCGCAGTCGCCTACGGCGACGCCCACGGGGGCGGCGGCATATCCGGCTGGCTGCTGTCGGCCCTGGGCGTCGGCGCCCTGATCGGCGGCTCCGTCCACGGTGCCCGCCAGTGGCCCGGCAGCCCCGAGCAGCGCCTGCGGGTGCTCGTCGGCGGACTGGCCCTGCTCTACGTGCCGCTGGTGCTCGTGCCGGGCGTGGTGGCCATGACGGTCCTCGCCGGGGTGGCGGGCCTCTTCCTCGCGCCCTGTCTGGCCACCGCCTTCGTGGTCGTGGACCGGCACGCGCCGCGCGGCACGGTGACCGAGGCGTTCTCCTGGCTGGTGACCTCCTTCGGTGTCGGTGCGGCCATCGGCACGGCCTTCGTGGGGCCGGCGGTCCAGTCCGGCGGTGCCCGCTCCGGTTTCTTCGTCGCCGTGGGCGGCGGCGTCGCGGCCCTGCTGGTGATGGTCGCCTCCCGGCGCGCCCTGCGGGCCCCCGAGGCCCCCTCGACCGTCGTGGCCCGGTCGGAAAATGATCGGAACGGTGCTGTCGAACCCGGTTTCAGCGCAGGGCATCAGGCGTAATGTTCAGGCATGGACCGCCGCATTTTCGGGCTGGAGAACGAGTACGGCGTCACGTGCACGTTCAGGGGACAGCGCCGACTGTCGCCTGACGAAGTGGCGCGCTACCTCTTCCGCCGTGTCGTTTCCTGGGGCCGCAGCAGCAACGTCTTCCTGCGCAACGGTGCCCGCCTCTACCTCGATGTGGGCTCGCACCCGGAATACGCAACACCCGAGTGCGACAGCGTGACCGAGCTGGTCACCCACGACAAGGCGGGCGAGCGCATTCTCGAGGGCCTGCTCGTCGATGCCGAACGCCGCCTGCACGAGGAGGGGATCGCGGGCGACGTCTACCTCTTCAAGAACAACACGGACTCCGCGGGGAACTCCTACGGCTGTCACGAGAACTACCTCGTGGCCAGACACGGGGAGTTCTCCCGTCTCGCGGACATCCTCATCCCCTTCCTCGTCACCCGGCAGCTGCTCTGCGGGGCGGGGAAGGTCCTGCAGACCCCGCGCGGCGCGGTGTACTGCGTCAGTCAGCGCGCGGAGCACATCTGGGAGGGCGTCAGCTCCGCCACCACCCGCTCCCGCCCGATCATCAACACGCGGGACGAGCCGCACGCCGACGCCGAGCGCTACCGCAGGCTGCACGTCATCGTCGGGGACTCCAACATGTCCGAGACGACGATGCTGCTCAAGGTGGGCGCGACCGACCTCGTCCTGCGCATGATCGAGGCCGGCACCGTCATGCGCGACCTGACCCTGGAGAACCCCATCCGGGCCATCCGCGAGGTCAGCCACGACATCACCGGCCGGCGCAAGGTGCGCCTGGCCAGCGGCCGCGAGGCCTCCGCGCTGGAGGTCCAGCAGGAGTACTACGAGAAGGCCGTGGACTTCTGCGAGCGCCGCGGGATCCGCACAGGCACCGTCGAGCGCGTGCTGGAGCTGTGGGGCCGCGCCCTGGAGGCCATCCGGGACGAGGACCTGGACCGGATCTCCACCGAGATCGACTGGGTGATGAAGTACCAGCTCATCGAGCGGTACCGGGCCAAGAACAACATCACCATGTCGCATCCGAGGGTCGCGCAGATAGACCTGGCCTACCACGACATCCACCGCCGCCGCGGCCTGTACTACCTGCTGGAGAAGCGCGGGCAGGCGGCCCGGGTGTGCAACGACCTCAAGATCTTCGAGGGCAAGTCCGTGCCCCCGCAGACCACGCGCGCCCGGCTGCGCGGCGACTTCATCCGCCGGGCCCAGGAGCAGCGCCGGGACTTCACCGTCGACTGGGTGCACCTCAAGCTCAACGACCAGGCGCAGCGCACGGTGTTGTGCAAGGACCCGTTCCGGTCGGTCGACGACCGGGTGGAGAAGCTCATCGCCGGAATGTGACAGGTCGTAAAGAGACACAGCGTAAAAGGCACGGATGTGCGCCGGGTCCACCGCACCCGGCGTGCATCCGTGTCGGACGGGGTTGATCGGCGGGGCGCAGGCCGTAGAGTGACGGGCACTGCCCAGCGACCTCTATAGCCGAGTTGGACTTCATGAACCACACGAAGAACGCGCGTCGCCTCGCCGCGGCGTTGGCCGTGCCCGTCCTGCTGCTCACCGCCGCGGCGTGCGGGTCCGAGGACGGCGGCGGCTCCTCCGACGCCAAGGTGAAGGTGGAGGGCAAGTTCGGGGAGAAGCCCGAGATCACCGTGCCGAAGGACGCCAAGCCCGCGGACAAGCTCGTCGTGAAGACCCTGACCGAGGGCACCGGCGAGAAGGCGGAGAAGGGCTCCTTCGTCCGGCTGGACTTCGCCGGGCAGACGATGAAGGACAACAAGCCGCTCGGTGGCACCTGGGCGAGCCAGGACAAGACGGACGGCAAGGGCCCGCGCCGTCAGATGGTGCAGCAGCTCGGCCAGCCCAGCCAGGAGATGCCCGCCAAGGTGCTGGACGCGGTGGTGGGCCAGAAGGCCGGCTCCCGCATCGAGGTCGAGGGCACGGCCAAGGCGCTGATCGGCGACCAGCTCAACCCGCAGGCGGGCGTCAAGCCCGAGGACGGCCTGGTGTGGGTCATCGACGTCGTCGGTGCCCAGAAGGTCGACGCCAAGAGCGAGGTCAAGGGCGAGCAGGCCAAGCCGGAGGCCGGCATGCCCGAGGTCAAGCCCAATGCGCAGAAGGCCGCCGACATCACCATCCCCAAGGACGAGAAGGCGCCGACCGACCTCAAGGAGCAGGTGCTGATCAAGGGCACCGGCGCGGAGATCAAGGCCGGTGACGGCCTGATCGCGCAGTACACCGGTGTGAAGTGGGAGGACGGCAAGAAGTTCGACTCCTCCTGGGACCACGCCGGCGCCACGGCGTTCCAGATCGGCACCGGCTCGGTCGTCCAGGGCTGGGACAAGGGCCTGGTCGGCAAGCACGTGGGCGACCGCGTCGAGCTGGTGATCCCGCCGAAGTTCGGCTACGAGGGCCAGGCGCAGAGCGGCCTCGACAAGAACACCCTGGTCTTCGTCGTGGACATCGTGGGCAAGGTCTGATCCGCTGACCGCGATCTGCCAGAATTGCACGGTTGTCTGCAGGATTGATTCGTAGGAGCACGTTCGTGAACATCGAGAAGCCCGAGATCGACTTCCCGGAGGGTCCGGTTCCGGCCGACCTCGAGATCACCGAGATCTGGGAGGGCGACGGCCCCGTGGCCAAGGCCGGGGACTTCGTCAAGGTCCACTACGTCGGCGTCTCCTTCTCCACCGGTGAGGAGTTCGACGCGAGCTGGAACCGCGGCGGCCCGCTGGAGTTCAAGCTCGGCGCCGGCCAGGTCATCGCGGGCTGGGACCGTGGCATCCAGGGCATGAAGGTCGGTGGCCGCCGCAAGCTGGTCATCCCCGCCCACCTCGGCTACGGCGACCGTGGCGCCGGCGGCAAGATCGCCCCGGGCGAGACGCTGATCTTCGTTTGCGACCTGATGGGCGTCTGAGACACCCCGAACGAAGGCCGAGGGCCCGTGCCTGCCTGGCGCGGGCCCTCGGCTTTTGTCGTGGGAGCCCCGAGCGGTACGGTCAACGGTTGAGAGCACAAGTAGAGAGGGCGTCGATGGCGATCGCCAAGGCCGAGCGGTTGATGAACCTGGCACTGTGCCTGCTGGGCACGCGCCGCCCGCTCAGCAAAGGGGAGTTGCGGGCCTCGATCGAGGCCTACATTGAGGCCGGCGCGGCCGGTGCGGCGAGCGGCGACTCCGGGAGCGAGGACGCCTTCAACCGGATGTTCGAGCGCGACAAGGACGACCTGCGCGAGCTCGGCCTGATCATCGAGACCGTCGAGGGCCTCGACGGCGAGACCGGCTACCTCGCCCGCCGCGACAGCAACCGCCTCCCCGCGATCACCCTGGACGTCGAGGAGTCCGCCGCCCTCGGCCTGGCCGCCAAGGTCTGGCAGCAGGCCCGCCTCGCCTCGGCCGCCAGCGGCGCCCTGCAGAAGCTGCGCGCCGCCGGGATGCCGCTGGCGGAGGACCCGTACGGCACGCACAGCGCCCTCGAGACCCGCATCCCCGTCCACGAGGCCGCCTTCGAGCCGCTGATGCTCGCCGCCCGCGACCGCCGGCCCGTCGTCTTCGACTACCGCAAGGGCAACGCCGCCACCTCCGAGCAGCGCCGCGTCGAGCCCTGGGCGCTGGAGTGCTGGCGCGGCCACTGGTACCTGGCGGGCTGGGACCGCGACCGGCAGGCCGAGCGGGTCTTCCGGCTCTCCCGGATCACCGGCAAGGTCCGCTCCCGGGCCCTGCCGTTCACCGCGCCCGTACCCGACCACGTCACCATCCGCACCACCGTCGAGAGCTGGGCGGGCGAGAAGGCCACCGGCACGGCCCGGATCAAGGTGCGGGCGGGCCACGGCTATCCGCTGCGGGCCCGCGCCCTGAGCACGCGCGAGGCCGGCGACGGCTGGGAGGAGCTTCAGATCCCGTACGGGCACGGGCTGGACGCCTGGCTCGTGGAGTTCGGCCCCGACGTGATCGTGCTGGAGCCCGCCGAGCTGCGGGCCGACGTGATCGACCGGCTGCGCGCCGTGGCCAAGGGCTGAGAGGAACGGAACCGAGCACTGATGGCCACCAACGCCATTGACCAGACCCGGCGGATGCTGTCGCTGGTCACCTATCTGCGCGAACGCCCCGGCGCCCGGGTCACCGACGTGGCCCGCGCCTTCGGCATCACCGAGGACGAGCTGATCGGCGACCTCGATGTGCTGCCCATGTGCGGCACCAGCTTCCGGGGCGGTGACCTGCTGGACATCGACACCGACGGCGACCGCATCTGGTGGCACAACCCCGACGCCTCCGGCACCAGCACGGGCGAGCCGCTGCGGCTGGCCGCCGACGAGGCCACCGCCCTGCTGGTGGCCGCCCGTGCCGTGGCGACCCTGCCGGGGCTGCGCGAGAGCGACCGGCAGGCGCTGGTGCGCGCCACCGCCAAGATCGAGGCCGCGGCCGGGGAGGCGGCGGGCGCCAGCTCCCGGCTCTCGGTGACCTTCGAGTCCGAGGGCGGGGTCTTCGCCGACGTCGACCGGGCCATCTCCGAGCGCCGCCGCGTCTGGCTGCGCTACTACTCGCCCGCGCGCGACGAGCTGACCGAGCGTGAGGTCGACCCGATCCGGCTGTTCGCCGTGGGCCACACCTACATGGAGGCGTGGTGCCGGCTGTCCGAGGCGCGGCGCACCTTCCGGCTGGACCGGGTGGCCGAGATCCGGATCCTGGACGAGCCCTCCGACCCGCCGCCCGTCGAGCTGCGCGACCTGTCCGAGGGGCTGGTGCAGCCGGCCGCCGAGGACCCCGAGGTCGTCATCGAGGTGGGCCCCGGCGGTCGCTGGGTCGCCGAGTACTACCCGCACGACCGGGCCGAGGAGCTGCCTGACGGCGGCCTGCGGATCACGCTGCGCACCCCGGACCCGGCCTCGCTGCGCCGGCTGGCGCTGCGGCTCGGCCGGGACGGGCGGATCGCCGCCCCGGCCGCCGTGGCCGACAGCGCACGGGAGGCCGCCCGCGAGGCGCTGGCGGCATACGGAGAGTGAAGGGGAACCGGACAGTGGAATGGGCAGGGGACGTGAGGGACGCCGGGACGACGGCCGCCGCGGTCTTCAAAGCCGCGTGCCCGGACTGCCGGGGCTGCTTCGAGCTGGCCGCGGGAGCGCTGCGGCTGGCGATCGGCGCCAGCGACCGCACCACCTTCTACTCCTTCACATGCCCCGACTGCGGCTCCGCGGTCCGCAAGCCGGCGGGGGAGCGGATCGTCGAGCTGCTGACGGGCGGCGGGGTGCGCACCCTGCGGCTGCACATCACCGCCTGATCCCTCCGCTCCCGGCACCCCCCGATAGGCTCGTCCCATGTTCTGGCCCATGCTCGCCATCGCCCTCGGCTTCTGCGGCCTCGCCGTGCTCGGCGTGCTCGCCGCGCGCGTGTTCGTCGAGACCCGGCGGCTGGCCCGGCAGGTGGCCGAGGCCTCGCGGCGCATCACCCTGGCCGCCGAGGACCTGGAGCGGGCGGCGACGCCGCTCGCCGCGCAGGCCCCGCGCCGGGACTGAAGGGGCCGGCCCGTCCGTCGCGTCCGGTGCCCTGCTGGCCCCGCGGGGTGGACGGTACGCTGGTCGGGGTGGCCCTGTTGACGAGGCGGAGGGTCGCGACTGGGAGTATGCACAGGGATTGCCCAGCGTTTACCCCTGCGCGTTACGATCGCTGCCGTACGACTGATGGACATTTGTCCGATCGGTCGGTCAGCTGCCCCACACCCATGCCGCTTCGGTGAGAAGGTAAACCACATGTTCGGACGGCTCGGCCCCACCGAGATCATCCTCATTCTTGTCGTCATCGTCCTGCTGTTCGGTGCGAAGAAGCTTCCGGACATGGCGCGTGCCCTCGGCAAGTCCGCCCGCATCCTCAAGAGCGAGGCCAAGGCGATGAAGACCGAGGGTCAGGACAACGCCTCGGCCCCCGCCGACCCGCCCGCCGAGCAGGCTCCCCGTACGATCAAGGCCGCGCCCGGCGATGTGACCTCCCGCCCGGTGAGCGAGCAGACCGACCGCACGACCCAGCGCTGACCCCCGGACAGACTGAGACGGCCGCCCGGACGGCGTCCGTCTGCCGCACGAGATAGGGACGGTGGGTTGCTCACGTCTGCCCGCAAGAAGGAGAAGGACCCCGAGGGGCGGATGCCGCTCACGGAGCACCTTCGTGAGCTGCGCAACCGGCTGGCGAAGGCGGTCCTCGCGATCGTCGTGGTCGCCGTCGTCGCGGCGTTCTACAACAAACAGATCATGGACTTCCTGTCCGGGCCCGTTCCGCAGTGCCCGGACCGCGACCTGGCCAAGAGCCACGGCGGCAACTGCGCGGTCCTGATCTTCTCCAACCTGACGTCGCCCTTCACCACGATCGTCAAGGTCTGCCTGCTGGCCGGCGTCACGGTGTCGTCGCCGATCTGGCTGTACCAGCTGTGGGCGTTCCTCGCCCCGGGGCTGCACCGCAACGAGAAGAAGTACACGATCGCCTTCGTGGCGACCGCGGCACCGCTCTTCCTCGCGGGCGCCTACCTGGCGTACCTGATCATGCCCACCAGCATGCAGGTGCTGCTGAGCATCACCCCCGACTCCGCGGCCAACACCCTCGCCCTGGACGACATCCTGGACTTCAGCGTCCGGATGATCCTCGTCTTCGGCCTCGCATTCGAGCTGCCGCTGCTGCTGGTGATGATGAACGTGGCCGGCATGGTCACGGGCCAGGCCATGGTCAAGTGGTGGCGCGGCGTCGTCATGGGCGTCTTCATCTTCGGCGCGGTCGCCACCCCGAGCACCGACCCGTTCGGCATGTGCATCCTGGCCGTGCCGATCATCATCCTGTACTTCGGTGCGGTCGGCTTCTCGCTGCTCAACGACAAGCGCCGCGAGCGCCGCAACCCCGACCGCATGCTCGACGACGACGAGGCGGCCCCGCTGGACCTCACGCCGCAGTCCGTCGGCGACAGCGACGCCATGCCGGCCCTGCCCGAGCAGGCCCACCGTGGCGGCTACGACGACGTGACCTGATCCCTGGTGCACACCGATGCGGGGCGGTCGCCGGGAACGGCGGCCGCCCCGGTCGTGTTCATGGCGACCGGCGGCACCCGGTAGTGTCCCCGCGTGACTAGCGACATCACGTTATTCGTCAACCCCTCGGCCGGCCGGGGGCGCGGCGCCCGCGCCGCCCAGCCCGCGGCCCGGGTGCTGCGCGATGCCGGCTTCGCCGTCCGTACGGTCCTGGGCACGGACGCCTCCGACGCCCTGCGCCGGGCGCGCGAGGCCGTCGCCGGCGGCACCGGCGCGCTGATCGCCGTCGGCGGGGACGGCATGACCTCGCTGGCGCTGCAGGCCGTCGCCGGGACGCGGACCCCGCTCGGCGTGGTGGCCGTCGGTACCGGCAACGACTTCGCCCGCGCCGCCGCCCTGCCCGTCCGTGATCCCGTCGCGGCGGCCCGCGTCGTCGCCGGGGCCCTCAAGGGCGACGGCGGCCGGGCCGTGGACCTCGGCAGGGTGGGCACGACCTGGTTCGGCACGGTCCTCGCCTCCGGCTTCGACTCGCGCGTCAACGACCGGGGCAACCGGATGCGCTTCCCCACCGGGCGGCTGCGCTACGACGTGGCCATGGTCGCGGAGCTGGCCGCGCTGCGCACCGTTCCGTACCGCATACGGCTCGACGACGGGCCCGAACAGTGCGTCGAGGCGACGCTGGTGGCGGTCGGCAACGGCAGCTCCTACGGCGGCGGCATGCGCATCTGCGGTCAGGCCCGGCTGGACGACGGACTCTTCGACGTCACCGTCGTCGGCCCCTGCAGCCGCTCCACCCTGCTGCGGGTCTTCCCGAAGGTCTACCGGGGCACCCATCTGAGCCACCCGCGCGTCACCACCTACCGCGCGGCCAAGGTGACGCTGGAGGTGGACCCCGGGGCGGCGCCGGACGCCGGGAGCGTCACCGGCTACGCGGACGGCGAGCGGCTCGGCCCGCTGCCGCTCACGGCCGAGACCGTGCCCGCGGCCGTACGCCTCCTGGGAGCTCGATAAAGATCGGGTGGCTGTCGGAGGTCCCCGGTAGGCTCGTAGACAAGATGACCGAGGACATGTCCCCTGCTGAGCGCTACGCCCTGGCACGGCACCGCGCCGCGGAGCAGGCCACCGCGCTCGCCCCCTTCCGCGAGATGTACGACTTCGAGCTCGACCCCTTCCAGATAGAGGCCTGCCGGGCCCTGGAAGCCGGCAAGGGGGTACTGGTCGCGGCGCCGACCGGCTCCGGAAAGACCATCGTGGGCGAGTTCGCCGTCCACCTGGCCCTCACCCAGGGCCGCAAGTGCTTCTACACCACGCCCATCAAGGCGCTGTCGAACCAGAAGTACAGCGATCTCGTCCGACGCTACGGCGCCGCCAAGGTCGGCCTGCTGACCGGCGACAACAGCGTCAACCCCGACGCCCCGGTGCTCGTGATGACCACCGAGGTCCTGCGCAACATGCTCTACGCGGGCTCCCAGGCCCTCATAGGCCTCGGCTACGTGGTCATGGACGAGGTGCACTACCTCTCCGACCGCTTCCGTGGCGCCGTCTGGGAGGAGGTCATCATCCACCTCCCGGAGTCGGTGACCCTGGTCTCCCTGTCGGCCACGGTCTCCAACGCCGAGGAGTTCGGCGACTGGCTGGACACCGTGCGCGGCGACACCGAGGTGATCGTCTCCGAGGAGCGGCCCGTCCCGCTGTGGCAGCACGTGCTGGCCGGCCGGCGGATGTACGACCTCTTCGAGGAGCGCAGCGACCACGGCGGCCGCGGCGCCGCCCGGCGCGAGGTCAACCCCGACCTGCTGCGCATGGCCCGCATGGAGAACAGCCGCACCTACAACCCGCGCGAGCGCCGCCGCGGCAAGATGGTGCGCGAGGCCGACCGCGAGCGCGAGCGCCGCCAGCGCAGCCGCATCTGGACGCCCAGCCGCGTCGAGGTCATCGAGCGCCTGGACGCCGAGGGCCTGCTGCCCGCCATCACCTTCATCTTCAGCCGGGCCGGCTGCGAGGCCGCCGTCCAGCAGTGCCTCTACGCCGGGCTGCGGCTGAACGACGACGCGGCCCGGGTGAAGGTCCGGGAGATCGTCGAGGAGCGCACCGCCGCCATCCCCGACGAGGACCTCCACGTCCTGGGCTACTTCGAATGGCTGGAGGGCCTGGAGCGGGGCATCGCCGCGCACCACGCCGGCATGCTGCCGACCTTCAAGGAGGTCGTGGAGGAGCTCTTCGTCAAGGGCCTGGTCAAGGCCGTCTTCGCCACCGAGACCCTCGCGCTGGGCATCAACATGCCCGCCCGCACCGTGGTCCTCGAGAAGCTGGTGAAGTGGAACGGCGAGCAGCACGCCGACATCACCCCCGGCGAGTACACCCAGCTCACCGGACGCGCCGGACGGCGCGGCATCGACGTCGAGGGCCACGCCGTCGTGCTGTGGCAGCGCGCCATGGACCCCGGCGCCCTGGCCGGCCTGGCCGGCACCCGCACGTACCCGCTGCGCTCCAGCTTCAAGCCGTCGTACAACATGGCGGTCAATCTGGTCTCCCAGTTCGGGCGGCACCGCTCGAGGGAGCTGCTGGAGACCTCCTTCGCCCAGTTCCAGGCGGACAAGTCGGTCGTCGGCATCTCCCGCCAGGTGCAGAAGAACGAGGAGGGCCTGGCCGGCTACCGCGAGGCCATCGAGTGCCACCTGGGCGACTTCGAGGAGTACGCCCGGCTGCGCCGCGACCTGAAGGACCGCGAGACCGAGCTGGCCAAGCAGGGCGCCGTACAGCGGCGGGCCGCCGCCGCGGCCGCGCTGGAGCGGCTCAAGCCCGGCGACGTCATCCACGTGCCGTCCGGCAAGTTCGCCGGACTCGCGCTGGTGCTCGACCCGGGCCTGCCCGCCGGCCGCACCGACCGCCACCGCGGCTTCGACCACTACGACGGGCCCCGTCCGCTGGTGCTCACCGCCGAGCGGCAGGTCAAGCGGCTCGCCTCCATCGACTTCCCCGTCCCGGTGGAACCGCTGGAGCGGATGCGCATCCCCAAGTCCTTCAACCCGCGCAGCCCCCAGTCGCGCCGCGACCTCGCCTCCGCGCTGCGCACGAAGGCCGGCCACATCGAGCCCGACCGGCACCGCAAGTCGCGGGCCGCGGCGGCCGACGACACCGAGATCACCCGGCTGCGGGCCGCGCTGCGCGCTCACCCCTGCCACGGGTGCGACGAGCGCGAGGACCACGCCCGCTGGGCGGAGCGCTACCACCGCCTGCAGCGCGACACCCGTCAGCTGGAGCGGCGCATCGAGGGCCGCACGAACACCATCGCGCGCACCTTCGACCGCATCTGCGCGCTGCTGACCGAGCTCGGCTACCTGCGGGCGGACGAGGTCACCGAGGACGGCCGCCGGCTGGCCCGCCTCTACGGCGAGCTGGACCTGCTGGCCTCCGAGTGCCTGCGCGAAGGCGTCTGGGACGGCCTGGGGCCGGCGGAGCTGGCGGCGTGCGCGTCGGCGCTGGTGTACGAGGCGCGGGCCGCCGACGACGCGGTGCCGCCGAAGCTGCCCACGGGGGCGGCGAAGGAGGCGCTCGCCGAGATGGTCCGCATCTGGGGCCGGCTGGACGCCCTGGAGGAGGAGCACAAGATCAACCAGGCCGAGGGCGTCGGCCAGCGCGAGCCGGACCTCGGCTTCGCCTGGCCCGCCTACCGGTGGGCCTCCGGGCATGGCCTGGACGAGGTGCTGCGGGAGATCGACATGCCGGCGGGCGACTTCGTGCGGTGGTCGAAGCAGCTGATCGATGTGCTGGGGCAGATCGCGGCGGCGGCGCCGGCGGGTAGTCCTGTCGCGCGGAATGCGCGCAAGGCCGTCGATGGCTTGCTGCGCGGGGTCGTGGCGTACTCCTCGGTGGGGTGAGCGGGGGCACCGGCGGCTCGGCACCGCCGGGCCGCGCCGCGGTGGGCCGAGCGCCGTCGCGGCGGGGTTTCCTCCCCGGTCCCGCCCCTTCCCGTAACCGGGGCTCCGCCCCGGACCCCGGTCCTCAAACGCCGGACGGGCTGGATTTTCCCCGCGTCAGTCCCAGTAGGTCGCGGGCCGGGCCCGTCGGGCGGTGGCCTCTTGGCCAGACGGCTCGGAGGGTGCGGCGCAGGGGGAGGTCCGCGAGCGGTATCTCCACCAGGCGGCGGGCCGCCAGTTCCTCGCCGATCGCGAGCTCGCTCAGCACCGACGGGCCCGCGCCGCTGACGACGGCCGCCTTCGCCGCCGTCGTCGACGCCAGTTCCAGGAGCGGCTCGGCCAGACCGCCGTACGAGGCCAGGGCCGTGTCCAGGACCTGGCGGGTGCCCGAGCCGCGCTCGCGCAGGATCAGCGGGGTGGCCGCCAGCTCCGACGCGGCCAGTGGGGCCCTGCGGCGGGCCCATGGGTGGCCCGGGGCGGTGACCAGGACGAGCCGGTCGTGGGCGACGACCGCGCCGTCCAGGCCGGGCGGCACGTCCAGGCCCTCCACGAACCCGAGATCGGCCTCCCCGGCGAGCAGGCGCCCGGCCACCGCCGCCGAGTTCCCGGCCAGCAGTGAAACGGCCGTGCCCGGCCGCTCCGTGCGCAGCGCTATCAGCCACCCGGGCAGCAGATACTCCGCGATGGTCATGCTGGCCGCCACCCGCAGCCGCGAGTCGCGGCGCCCACGCAGCGCCTGCGCCCCCGCGTCGAGGGCCTCCGCGGCCTCCACCACGCGCCGCGCCCAGTCCGTGACCAGCACCCCGGCGTCCGTCAGCCGGGAACCGCGCGGGGAGCGCTCCACGAGGGCGACGCCGAGCTGCCGTTCCATGCTGCGCACCCGGCCGCTGGCGGCGGGCTGGGTGATGCCCAGCTCCCGCGCGGCCCGCCCCAGGCTCCCCAGCCGGGCCACGGCGAGCAGCAGCTCCAGCGCCCCGAGGTCGGGCACCCGGTGGGCGAGGGGCGTCGGCAGGTCCGCACTCATAACCCCAGCTTATGCCCTCATAGCCCGGCGGTCCCTGGTGGCGGGTGCGGGCCCGGGAGACGGTGGGGACATGAGTGAGCAACCCCGCCCCCGCCTGCGCCACCTCGGCCCGAACTGGTACGCCACCGTCATGGGCACCGCCATCGTCGCCTCCGCCGGAGCCGCCCTGCCCCTCCACGGGCCCGGGCTGCGGGGCGCGTACGAGACGGTGTGGGCGCTGGCGGCGCTGGCGCTGCTCACCGTGCTCGCCGCGCGCGCGGGCCACTGGGCCCGCCACCGCGACCAGGCCCGGCGGCATCTGGCCGACCCGGCCGTGGCGCCTTTCTACGGCTGTCTGGCGATGGCCCTGCTGGCCGTCGGCGGCGCCACGCTCTCCGTGGGGTCCGGGGTGATCGGCGAACGGGCCGCCCTGGCGACCGACGCGGTGCTGTGGGTGAGCGGCACCGTCATCGGGCTCGGCGCGGCCGCCGCCATTCCGTACCTGATGGTGACCCGGCACCGCATAGCGCCCGGCGACGCCTCGCCGGTGTGGCTGCTGCCCGTGGTGGCACCCATGGTCTCCGCGGCGCTCGGCCCCGCCCTCGTACCGCATCTGCCGGCCGGGCAGTGGCGGGAGGCGATGGTGCTGGGCTGCTACGCGCTGTTCGGGCTGAGCCTGCTGGCGACGCTGGTCATCCTGCCGCTGCTCTTCGCGCGGCTCGTCCACCACGGCCCGCTGCCGCTCGCGCTGACGCCGACGCTGTTCCTCGTCCTGGGCCCGCTGGGCCAGTCCACGACCGCCGTGAACAACCTCGCCGACGTCGCCCAGGGCGCCGTCCCGGCCCCGTACGCGCAGGCGATGGCCGGTTTCGCGGTGCTGTACGGCACGCCCGTCATGGGCTTCGCCCTGCTGTGGCTCGTGCTGGCCGCCGCGATGGTGGTGCGCGCCTTCCGCGGCGGCATGGGCTTCGCCATGACGTGGTGGGCCTTCACCTTCCCCGTCGGTACGTGCGTGACGGGCGCCGCGGCGCTCGCGCGCCACACGGGCCTGCACGCCCTGACCTGGCTGGCCGTCGCGCTCTACGTCCTGCTGGTGGCGGCCTGGGCGGTCGCGGGGGCCCGGACGCTGGCCGGCGTGGTCAGCGGGAGGCTGCTCGCAGCGCCGCGCCCAGCACCTGCGGCGCTCGCGTCAGCGATGGCCCGTACCACGTGAGATGACGCCCGCTGACCAGCGCGGACGGCAGGCCGGGGAAGGACTCCGGCCCGTCGTCCGCGCTGAAGCGGTACGGCTCGTCGGGCAGGACGACTATCTCCGCGCCGCAGGCGTTCAGATCGGCCAGCGGGATGCGCGGATAGCGATCGGCGTGCCCGGCATGGACGTTGACGACACCGAGCCGGGCGAGGACGTCACCGGCGAAGGTGTCCCGGCCGAGCACCATCCAGGGTCTGCGCCACACCGGAACCACGGCCCGCAGGAAGGGGCCCGCGGCGCGGGTGTCCCGCCATGCGTCACGCGCGTCGTCCAGCCAGGCGGGCCGGGCCAGCCCGCAGCCGCGCACCAGGACGCGCTCCAGCTCGGTGAACGCCTGGTCCAGGGTGCGTACTTCGGTGACGAGGACCTCGAGACCGGCGGCGAGCAGCGCGGCGAGGTCGGGGGCGCGGTTCTCCTCCTCGTTGGCGATGACGAGGTCGGGCGCGAGGGCCGCGATGCGCGCGGTGTCGGGGTTCTTGGTGCCGCCGACCCGGACGACGTCGAGGCCGGCCGGGTGCTCGCACCAGTCGGTGGCCCCCACGAGGAGGCCGGGCGCGGTGGCGGCCACGGCCTCGGTGAGCGAGGGGACCAGGGAGACGACACGGCGTACGGCGGGGCGGCCGCTCAGCGAGCTCACCGCCCCACCGTACGCCTGTTCGTCAGGTGCCGACAGGCGCCAGCTTGTCGGCGAAGCCCGGGTGGGCGTCGAGCCAGCGGCGGGCGGAGTCCTTCTCCTTGCCCTTGCCGCCGCTCTGGATCTCCGCCTCGAGGGAGGCGAGGTCCTTCTCGGACATCTTGAAGTTCTTCACCCACTGAGCGATCTTCGGGAAGTCGGCGGCGAAGTCCTTCTTGCCGACGGCGTGGATCTGCTCGCCCTCGCCCCAGGCGCCCTTGGGGTCCTTGAGCTTCTTCAGGTCGTGCTTGGCGTACGCCCAGTGCGGCGACCAGAGGGTGGTGACGATGGGTTCCTTCTTCTTCATCGCCCGGTCGAGCTCGGCGAGCATCGTGGACGTCGAGGACGAGACGACCTTGTACTCGCCGTCCAGGCCGTACTCCTTGAGCACCTTGTCGTTGAGCGTGCCCATCATCCCGGCGCTGGACTCGATGCCGATGATCTTCCCGCCGAACTGTGCGCCCTTGCCCTTGAGGTCCGCCAGGGAGTCGATGCCCTTGACGTACGAGGGGACGGTCAGCTCCAGGGAGGTGGGGCCGTACCAGGAGCCGAGGTCGCTGAGCTTGTCGCCGTAGCGGTCCATGTACTGCTTGTGCGTGGTGGGCAGCCAGGAGTCGAACTGGAGGTCCATCTGGCCCTGGGCCAGGGCGGTGTAGAGCGGGCCGGGGTCGAGCTGCTTGACGTCCGGCTTGTAGCCGCGGTCCTCCAGGACGTTCTGCCACAGGTAGGTGGTGGCGACCGCCTCGTCCCACGGGAAGTAGCCGAGCTTGACCTGCTTGCCGTGGCCGACGTTCTTGCCCGCGGCCACCGCCTCCCCGTCGCCGCCGCCCTGGGTCAGCCGCATGCCGCCCGCGACGAGCGCGAGGACGACGACGCCGACGGCGGCCACGGCGGTGCCGGGCCGGTGGCTGAGGAACTTCGGGGCGCCGGAGCGCACCGAGGCGGCGGCCTTGGCCGCGGCGCGGCGGCCGAGCGGGGAGACCCGCTTGCCGAGGGCGCCGGTCATCCGGTCCAGGTACATCGCGAGGACGACGACGGCCAGGCCGCTCTCGACGCCGCCGCCGATGTCGACCTGGGTGACGGCCGCGTAGACGGACTCGCCGAGGCCGCCGGCGCCCGCCATGCCGGCGATGACGACCATGGACAGCGCCAGCATGATGACCTGGTTGACGCCCGCCATGATGGTGGGCAGGGCGAGCGGCAGCTGCACCCGGGTGAGGGTGTCGCGCGGGGTGGTGCCGAAGGCGCGGGCGGCCTCGACGAGTTCGCCGTCGACCTGGCGGATGCCGAGCTCGGTCATCCGCACGCCGGGCGGCATCGAGAAGACGATGGTGGCGATCAGGCCGGGGATGGGCCCGATGGAGAAGAACATCACGCCCGGGATCAGGTAGACGAAGGCGGGCATCGTCTGCATGACGTCGAGCACGGGCCGCAGCACCCCGCTGACCCGGCGGTCCCGGGCCGCCCAGATGCCCAGCGGAACGGCGAGCACGAGCGTGATGAGGCTGGCGACGAGGACGAGCGAGAGGGTGGAGGTCGCCTCGTCCCACAGGCCGAAGGAGTCGATGAGCGCGAGCCCGGCGAACGCCAGGGCGCCCGCGAGCAGGCCGCGCAGCCACCAGGCGAGGACGGCGAGGATGCCGGCCATGAGCAGCGCGTCGGGGGCGCCGAGGACGGCGTTGACCCCGTCGTACATGCCGGACAGGACGGTGTTGACGGCGTCGAAGAGCCAGGAGAGGTGGGACTGCAGCCAGTCCACGGCGCTCTCGGCCCAGCTGCCGAGGTGGATCTTAGGCATGGGCGGTCACCTCCGGCTCGGGCCGCTGCGCAAGGGGCGCGGCGTCCGCTTCGGCCGGCTGCTCGGCCAGGGCTTCCAGCAGGCGGTCGCGGGTGACGACGCCGGCCAGCTCGCCGCGCTCGTCGGTGACCGCGACGGGGGCGCCGCTGTGGGAGAAGGGGGCGAACAGCTCGGAGACGGCCGTCTGCGCGCTGACGGTGGCGGCCCCGGCCGGGACACCGGACGGCTTGTCCATGATCGCGCCCGCGGTGAGCACCCGGGAGCGGTCGACGTCCTGGATGAAGGAGGCGACGTAGTCGTTGGCCGGGCGGAGCAGGATGTCCTCGGCCGTGCCGTTCTGGACGACGCGGCCGTCGCGCATGACGGCGATGCGGTCGCCCAGGCGCATGGCCTCGTTGAGGTCGTGGGTGATGAAGACGATGGTCTTCTTCAGCCGCTTCTGCAGGTCCAGCAGCTGGTCCTGCATGTCGCGGCGGATCAGCGGGTCCAGCGCGCTGAAGGACTCGTCCATCAGCAGCAGGTCGGCGTCGGTGGCCAGCGCACGGGCCAGGCCGACGCGCTGCTGCATGCCGCCGGAGAGCTCGTCGGGCCAGGAGCGCTCCCAGCCCTTGAGGCCGGCGAGCTCCAGGGCCTCGGTGGCCCGCGCCTCGCGCTCCTCGCGCGGCACGCCGCGCACCTCCAGGCCGTAGGCGGCGTTCTCGAGCACGCTGCGGTGGGGGAAGAGGGCGAAGTGCTGGAAGACCATGCTGATGTTCCGCGAGCGCACGTCGCGCAGCTCGCGCGGGGACAGCGCGGTCAGGTCCCGTCCGTCGTACAGGACGCGGCCCGCGGTCGGCTCCAGCAGCCCGTTGAGCATGCGCAGGAGGGTGGACTTTCCGGATCCGGAGAGCCCCATCACCACGAAGATCTGGCCGGCTTCGACCTCGAACGACGCGTCGATCACCGCCGCGGTGGTGCCGTCAGCGCGCAGCTCGTCGCGGTCGGCACCGCTTTCGAGCCGCCGGACGGCTGCTTCGGGTCGTCTGCCGAACACCTTGTACAGGTGCTCGGCCTTCAGCCTGGACACATAAACCTCTCGGGTCGAACAGCAAGGCCCCGCCACCCCCCAAGGGACGGGGCCACTCCGGCGCCGCGCCTGCCCCCGTTCATTCGGGGCAAACCGAACAGTGACCCGGTTCACATGTCAGCGGGGTGCGGCATGATCGGTGCCGTGACGCGACGCCTGATGCTCCTCGACACCGCCTCCCTGTACTTCCGCGCCTATTTCGGGGTGCCGGAATCGGTGAAGGCTCCCGACGGCACGCCCGTGAACGCGGTGCGCGGCCTGCTGGACTTCATCACCCGCCTGGTCCAGGACCACCACCCCGACGACCTGGTCGCCTGCATGGACTTCGACTGGCGCCCCGAGTGGCGGGTGGCGCTGATCCCCTCGTACAAGGCGCACCGGGTCGCCGAGGAGGTCGAGGGCGCCCCCGACGAGGAGGAGACGCCGGACACCCTCTCCCCCCAGGTGCCGGTGATCGAGGCCGTGCTGGACGCGGTGGGCATCGCCCGGGTCGGGGCCGTGGGGTACGAGGCCGACGACGTGATCGGCACGCTGGCCGGCCGGGCCCGGGGCCCGGTGGACATCGTCACCGGCGACCGCGACCTCTACCAGCTCGTCGACGACCGCCGCGGGGTGCGGGTGCTGTACCCGCTCAAGGGCGTGGGCACCCTGCAGGCCGTGGACGAGGCGCTGCTGCGGGAGAAGTACGGCGTGGACGGCCCCGGCTACGCCGACCTGGCCCTGCTGCGCGGTGACCCCAGCGACGGGCTGCCGGGTGTGCCGGGCGTGGGGGAGAAGACGGCGGCGAAGCTGCTGGCGGCCTTCGGCGACCTGGCCGGGATCATGGCGGCGGTCGACGACCCGGCGGCGAAGCTGACCCCGGCCCAGCGCCGGCGACTGGACGAGGCGCGGCCGTACCTGGCGGTGGCGCCCAAGGTGGTGCGGGTCGCCCAGGACGTGCCGCTGGCGCCCTTCGACGCCGCGCTGCCGGCCGCGCCCCGCGATCCGCGGGCCCTGGACGCCCTCGCCGAGCGCTGGGGTCTGGGCGGCTCGCTGCAGCGGTTGCTGTCCACGCTCGGCGGGTGAGCTGTTAGGTTAGGCAGTCCTAACTTTGAATGATCAGGGGATCAGGGGAGACAGCCATGGCAGACCGTCCGGTCCGTAAGAAGCCGCAGCTGACCCGGGCGCACGTGGTGCGCACCGAGCGGCTGACCCCGCACATGGTGCGCGTGGTGCTCGGCGGCGAGGAGCTCGCCGGGTTCGGCGCCGGCGAGTACAGCGACCACTACGTCAAGCTGCTCTTCCCGGTCGAGGGCGTGGCCTACCCCGAGCCCTTCGACATGGAGGTCATCCGCCGCGACATGCCGCGCGACCAGTGGCCGCGGACGCGTACGTACACGGTGCGCTCCTTCGACCGCGCGGCGCGCGAGCTGGTGATCGACTTCGTCTTCCACGGCGACGAGGGCCTGGCCGGCCCCTGGGCGGCGGGCGCGCGTCCCGGCGACGAGATCCGCTTCCTCGGCCCCGGCGGCGCCTACGTCCCCGACCCGGCCGCCGGCTGGCACCTGCTGGCGGGCGACGAGAGCGCGCTGCCCGCGATCACCGCGTCCCTGGAGCGGGTGCCGGAGGGCGCCCTCGTCCACGCCTTCGTCGAGGTCTCCGACGCCGAGGAGGAGCAGAAGCTGGAGCTGCCCGCCGGCGTCGAGGTCACCTGGCTGCACCGGGCGGGCCGGCCCGTGGGCGAGGCCCTGGTCGAGGCTGTCCGCTCGCTGGACTTCCCCGCCGGGGACGTGCAGGCCTTCGTGCACGGCGAGGCCGGCTTCGTGAAGGAGCTGCGCCGCCACCTGCGGATGGAGCGCGAGGTGCCCCGCGAGCGGCTGTCCATCTCCGGCTACTGGCGGCGCGGTCACGACGAGGACGGCTGGCAGGCCTCCAAGCGCGAGTGGAACCAGCAGGTGGAGGCGGAGCAGGAGAGCGGGTCGGCGGCCGGGGCCGCCGCCTAGCCCTCCCCGCTCCGCTCCTCCCGGGGGCCGTCACCCGCCGGACGGCCCCGCCGTCCCCGTGGCGGCCCGCACCAGGGCCTCGGCGAGCCGCAGGTCGTCCCGGGCCTCGGGGTGCCACTGGACGCCCAGCGCGAAGCGCCCGTCCGCGTACTCCAGCGCCTCGACCGTGCCGTCCTCCGCGTGGGCGGTGGCCACCAGGCCCGCGCCCAGGCGGTCCACGCACTGGTGGTGGTGGGTGGCCACGTCCAGCGATCCGGGCACCAGATGGCCGGTCAGGGTGCCGGGGACCGTCTTGACCGCGTGGTCGGTGAAGGAGCCCGCCACCGGGTTGTGGGCGTCGTGGCCCACCGCGTCGGGCAGATGCTGGCAGAGGGTGCCGCCCGTGTGGACGTTCATCAGCTGCATGCCCCGGCAGATGCCGAGGACCGGGACGCCCTGCTCCAGCGCGGCCCCCAGCAGGGCCAGTTCCCAGCGGTCGCGCTCGGGCACGGGGGCGCCCGCCCGGGCGTGCGGCTCCTGGCCGTAGAGGGCCGGGTCCAGGTCCTCCCCGCCGGCCAGGACCAGGCCGTCCAGCCGCCGGACCACCGCGGCGGCGCTCGCCGGGTCCTCGTCGGGCGGCAGCAGCACCGCCAGGCCGCCCGCCTCCTGGACGTAGCGCGCGTACGCGGCCGGCAGCAGGGCGGCGGGAAGGTCCCAGGCCACTCCCCAACGGGCCCGGGTGAGATAGGTGCTGACGCCGATGAGCGGCCGCCGGTCCTCCAACGTCCTTGTCCTTTCCTCGTGAACGGTCGTGTGCACGGTCATTCTCGGGCGAGCTCCGCCTCCGCCGCGGCCAGTGCCGCGAATTCCTCCTCCGGGGCGCTCGCCACCAGGCGGTGCCGGCTGTAGAGGGCGAAGTAGGCGGCGGCGACGGCGTAGACGCCCAGGGCGATGAAGGCGGCGGTGACGTCCACCAGGAACGTGGCCACCAGCGCCGAGCAGGCCAGCACGAAGGCCACGGTGGACGTGGCGGTGCCGCCCGGGGTGCGGTAGGGCCGCGCCAGGTCCGGCTCGCGGCGGCGCAGCACGATGTGGGAGAGCGACATCAGGGCGTAGGAGATGGTGGCGCCGAACACCGCGACGTTGAGCATCCGCGCCCCGTCGCCCGTGACCGCCGCCAGCGTGAAGCCGAGCGCGCCCGGCACCACCAGCCCGAGCCAGGGGGCCTTGCGGCGGCTGGTCAGGGAGAGGAAGCGGGGCAGGTAGCCGGCCCGGGAGAGGGCGAAGAGCTGCCGCGATCCGGCGTAGATGAGGGAGAAGAAGGAGGCCACCAGGCCCGCCAGGCCGGCGTAGTTGACGATCCGGCCCAGCGTCGTGGCCCGCCCGTCCGGCTGCAGGGCGGCGACCAGGGGGTTGCCGGCGTCCTTGAGCGCGTCCGCGCCGCCCGCGCCGGTGGAGGCGAGGAAGGTCAGCAGGGCCAGGAGCAGCAGGATGCCCATGGAGGTGGCCATGGCCTTCGGCAGCGTCCGGGCCGGGTCCCGGGTCTCCTCGGCCGCGAGCGGCACGCCCTCGACGCCGAGGAAGAACCACATGCCGAAGGGGAACGCCGCCCAGATGCCCAGCAGGCCGAACGGCAGCCAGGAGGAAGCCCCGAAGGCGTCCGGGTCGGCGGGGATGTCGTTCAGCCGCCCCGCGTCGAAGTCGGTGAACGCGCCCGCGGCGAAGACGACCAGGGCGGCGACCGCCACCCCCGTCACCACGAAGCTGAAGCGCAGCGCCTCGCCCACACCCCACAGATGGATGCCGATGAAGATCACGAAACAGGCCAGGTACACCGGCCAGGCGGAGGTGAGCCCGAACAGCTGCAGCGACTCGACGTAGTCCCCGATGAACAGCGAGATGGCGGCGGGCGCCAGGACGTACTCGATGAGGATGGCGGTTCCGGTGAGGAAGCCGCCCCAGGGGCCCAGCGCGCGGCGGGCGAAGCCGTAACCGCCGCCCGCCGTGGGGAGGATGGCGGCGAGCTCGGCCAGGGCGAAGACCATGCAGGTGTACATCAGGCCCATGAGCACGGCGGCGATGGCCAGTCCGCCGAAGCCGCCCTGGGCGAGGCCGAAGTTCCAGCCGGAGAAGTCGCCGGAGACGACGTAGGCCACTCCCAGGCCGGTGAGCAGGAGGGGGCCGGCGCTTCCTCGGCGCAGCGTACGCCTGTCCAGATAGTCGGCCGGGTCCGCCGGACCCACTGGGCCGGCGGGAGGTGCGCTGGGGGAATCCGTGCGTTCGGCCATGAGCCGCTCCTGCCTGGAGACGTGAGGCAAAGGTTTCGCGCCATACCTTTGCCGTGCCGACGGCCGAAAGGCAACCCCCCTGCGTTAAACCCCGGTTACGGGCCCGCCGACTAGGCCAGGAATCCCCGCAAAAGCGCCGCCGTGCCGCAGCAGTGCTCCCGCATCACCTCGCGCGCCCCGTCCGCGTCCCCGTCCAGCACGGCCTCCACCAGGGCGGTGTGCTGCCGCTGGGAGTGCTCGAGGTTGCGCACCAGCAGCGGGATGCAGTCCAGCAGGTCGTTGACGGTCGCACGGACCGCGGCGTACTGCGCGGCCAGCGAGACGGAACCGGAGAGCTCCGCCAGCGTCAGGTGGAACATCGTGTCCAGACGGCGGTAGTCGGCCAGCGGCGCGTCATGGGTGGCGGCCAGCGCGGCCCGCAGCCGTGCGGCCTGCTCGTCGTCCAGCCCGTGCGCGGCGCACAGCCCGGCGGCGCCCACCTCCAGGACCTCCCGGAAGCGCAGGGTGTCCTCCACGTCCACGGCCGCGACCCGGCGCCGCAGTTCGTCCTCGCCCGCCGACCGGTCCCGGTCCAGGACGAACGTGCCGCCGTACCGGCCGCGCCGGCTCTCCACCAGGCCCTGGTCGTGCAGCACCTTCAGCACCTCGCGCAGCGTCACCCGGCTGATCCGCAGTCGCTCGGCCAACTCGCGCTCGGCCGGCAGCCGTTCCCCCCGGGCCACCAGGCCGAGCCGCATGATCTGGAGTATCTGCTCCAGCGCCTCCTCGAAGCCGTTGCCCGCCCGGACCGGTCGCAGGACCGGCGACAGCCGGTCCGCCGCATGCTCGTTCATCGGCCCCCCTTCCCAATCAATGGTCTACGGCCCTACCTTAAGACCTCCGGTCGCACCGACAGGAGGCAACACCGTGGCAGACCGCATGCCCCCGCTCACGGTCGAGGAGCTGCGCAGGCTCGTCGACACCGGGGAGATCGACACTGTCGTCCTCGCCTTCACGGACATGCAAGGACGACTCCAGGGGAAGCGGTTCGCCGCCCGGTTCTTCCTCGACGACACACTCGAACACGGCACCGAGGGCTGCAACTACCTCCTCGCCGTGGACGCCGAGATGAACACGGTCGACGGCTACGCCATGTCGTCCTGGGAACGCGGCTACGGCGACTTCGCCCTCCACGGCGACCTCACCACCTTGCGCCGCACCCCCTGGAACCCCGGCACCGCCCTCATCACCGCCGACCTCGCCTGGCACGACGGCTCGCCCGTCCTCGCCTCGCCGCGCCAGATCCTGCGCCGTCAGCTGGACCGGCTGGCCGAGCGCGGCTGGAGCGCCCACGTGGGCACCGAGCTGGAGTTCATCGTCTTCAAGGACACCTACGAAGCGGCCTGGAACCGCGGCTACCGCGACATGACCCCGGCCAACCAGTACAACTGCGACTACTCCGTGCTCGGCACCGGCCGCGTCGAGCCCCTGCTGCGCCGCATCCGCAACGAGATGGGCGCCGCCGGCATGACGGTGGAGTCCGCCAAGGGCGAGTGCAACCTCGGCCAGCACGAGATCGCCTTCCGCTACGACGAGGCGCTCACCACCTGCGACCAGCACGTCGTCTACAAGACCGGCGCCAAGGAGATCGCCGCCCAGGAGGGCATGGCGCTCACCTTCATGGCCAAGTACGACGAGCGCGAGGGCAACTCCTGCCACATCCACCTCTCGCTGCGCGACGAGGCCGGTCGCCCCGTGCTCGCCGACGACTCCGGCCCGTACGGCATGTCGACGACGATGCGGCACTTCCTCGCCGGACAGCTCGCCGCCCTGCGCGACTTCACCCTCCTGTACGCGCCCCACATCAACTCCTACAAGCGCTTTCGGCCCGGCTCCTTCGCCCCCACCGCCGTCGCCTGGGGCCCCGACAACCGCACCTGCTCGCTGCGCGTCGTCGGCCACGGCCACTCCCACCGCTTCGAGAACCGGCTGCCCGGCGGCGACGTGAACCCCTATCTCGCCGTCGCCGGCATGGTCGCCGCCGGACTGTACGGCGTCGAGCACGAACTGGAGCTGCCGGAGGTCTGTACCGGCAACGCCTACACCGGCGGCGCCGCACACGTCCCCGCCACGCTGCGCGAGGCCGCACAGCTGTGGGAGGCCAGCCCCATAGCCCGGGCCGCCTTCGGCGACGAGGTCGTCGAGCACTACCTGAACATGGCGCGTGTCGAGCAGGAGGCATACGACACCGCCGTCACCGACTGGGAGCGGTTCCGCTCCTTCGAGCGGATGTAACCCGTGACTTTGCGCCCACCTGCGTTCCGCTGGGCTGGGGGCACCTCCCAGCGGTAGCTGGGGGAGGGTGGGCACAACGCGACCACCGGCGTGCAGCCGCGTACGAACCACAGGAGAGGACTTGCACGAGCTTCACGTACTCAACCCGGCGACCGAGGAACTGGTCGCCACCGTCCCCGCGGCGACGCGGCAAGACGTCGACGCAGCCGTCCGCCGCGCCGCCGACGCCCAGCGCGGCTGGGCCCGGCTCGCCCCCGGCGACCGGGCCCGGCAGCTGCGCCGCTTCGCCGCCGTCGTCGACGCCCACCTGGAGGAACTCGCACAGCTGGAGGTCCGCGAGGCCGGGCACCCGATCGGCAACGCCCGCTGGGAGGCCGGCAACGTCCGTGACCTGCTGGAGTACGCGGCCGCCGGAGTGGAGCGGCTGACCGGCTCCCAGATCCCGGTGGCCGGCGGCCTGGACGTCACCTTCCACGAGCCGCTGGGCGTCGTCGCCGTCATCGCGCCCTGGAACTTCCCCATGCCCATCGCCGCCTGGGGCTTCGCCCCCGCCCTGGCCGCGGGCAACGCCGTGCTCGTCAAGCCCGCCGAGACCACCCCGCTGACCGCCCTGCGGCTGGCCGGGCTGGCCCTGGAGGCCGGGCTGCCCGAGGGCCTCCTGCAGGTCCTGCCCGGCGCCGGACCCGAGGCGGGCGACGCGCTCGTCGAACACCCCGGCGTCGCCAAGGTCGTCTTCACCGGCTCCACCGCCGTCGGCAAGCAGATCATGGCCAAGTGCGCGGCCGGCGTGAAGCGCGTGACCCTCGAACTCGGCGGCAAGAGCCCCAACATCGTCTTCGCCGACGCCGACGTCGAGCGGGCCGCCGCGGCCGCGCCCGGCTCCTTCCTCGACAACACCGGCCAGGACTGCTGCGCCCGCAGCCGCATCCTGGTCCAGCGCGGCGTCTACGACCGGTTCATGGAGCTGCTGGAGCCGGCGGTCAAGGCCTTCGTCGCCGGCGACCCCACCGACCCGGCCACCCAGATGGGCCCGCTGATCTCCGCCGCCCACCGTGAGCGCGTACGGTCCTACGTCCCCGAGTCCGCCCCCGCCGCCATCCGCGGCGAGGCCCCGGCCGGCAAGGGGTTCTGGTACCCGGCCACCGTGCTCGAGGGCACGGCGGGCGACCGCGCGGCCGTGGAGGAGGTCTTCGGGCCGGTCGCCGTCGTCATCCCCTTCGAGGACGAGGCGGAGGCGGTGCGGATCGCCAACGCCACCGACTACGGCCTCTCCGGCTCGATCTGGACCCGGGACGTCTCCCGCGCCCTGCGCCTCTCGCGCGCCGTCGCGGCGGGCAACCTCTCCGTCAACTCCCACAGCAGCGTGCGCTACTGGACCCCCTTCGGCGGATTCAAGCAGTCCGGCCTCGGCCGCGAGCTGGGCCCCGGCGCGCTGTCCGCCTTCACCGAGACCAAGAACGTCTTCATCGCCATCGACCCTCTGGAGGAGACCAAGTGACCGACCAGACCCCCGTCTGCCGCCGACTCGCCGGACGGACCGCCGTCGTCACCGGAGCCGGCAGCGGCATCGGCCTGGCCACCGCCCGGCGGTTCGCCTCCGAGGGCGCCAACGTCGTGTGCGCCGACATCGACGAGAGCGCGGGCAAGGCCGCCGCGGCCGAGACCGGCGGACTGTTCGTCAAGGTCGACGTCACCAGCCCCGAGGAGGTCGAGGCGCTCTTCAAGACCGCCTACGACACCTACGGCTCGGTCGACGTCGCCTTCAACAACGCCGGCATCTCCCCGCCCGACGACGACTCCATCCTCACCACCGGCCTCGAGGCCTGGAAGCGCGTCCAGGAGGTCAACCTCACCTCCGTCTACCTGTGCTGCAAGGCGGCGCTGCCGTACATGCAGCGCCAGGGCAAGGGCTCCATCATCAACACCGCCTCCTTCGTCGCCGTGATGGGCGCCGCCACCTCGCAGATCAGCTACACCGCCTCCAAGGGCGGCGTGCTGGCCATGTCCCGTGAGCTGGGCGTGCAGTTCGCCCGCGAGGGCATCCGCGTCAACGCGCTCTGCCCGGGGCCGGTGAACACGCCCCTGCTGAAGGAGCTGTTCGCCAAGGACCCCGAGCGCGCGGCGCGGCGCCTGGTGCACGTGCCGGTGGGCCGGTTCGCCGAGCCCGAGGAGATCGCGGCCGCCGTCGCCTTCCTCGCCAGTGACGACTCGTCCTTCGTCAACGCCGCCGAGTTCCTGGTGGATGGAGGCATCGCGGGCGCCTATGTGACCCCGCTGTAAGGTCCATGATCAGACGCCAGGGCCGGTCCGCCGTCTGACCGGTCCGGCCCGGCGTACGTCCTGCCCTCCTCACGCACCAAAGAGAGCACATGCGCACCAAGTCCGCCATCGTCGTCGGCCTCGCTGCCGCCGCGGCCCTCGCCGCGTCGGTCCCCGCCACCGCGGCCCCCGCCCACGACCGCGCGTCCCGCCCGAACTGCCCCCAGCTGGACAAGAAGCTTCCCTGGGCCGGCGACAACCGCGCCCGGCTGCAGAAGATGATCGACGAGCGCGGCACCTGCTCCGGCAAGCGCGGACCGCGCCCGGTCGCCGCCTTCGACTGGGACAACACCGTCGTCAAGAACGACATCACGGACGCCACGCTCGCCTGGTCGCTGAAGCACGACAAGATCCTGCGGCCCAAGCGCTGGAGCGACACCAGCGCCTGGCTGACCCCCGCCGCCGACAAGGCCCTCACCAAGGCGTGCGGCACCTCCGTGCCCGTCGGCCGGCCGCTGCCCACCTCGAAGAACACCGCCTGCACCGACGAGATCTTCGAGATCCGTGAGAAGTCGCAGACCATGGCGGGCGAGCCGGCCTTCGCCGGCGACTGGAACCACCGGCGCACGGTCCCCGCCTACGGCTGGATACCGCAGCTGTTCGCCGGCCACACCCCCGCCGCCCTCAACGCCTTCGCCAAGCAGGCGCGCGCCGAGCAGCTCGCGGCACCCGTCGGCGCCAAGCAGACCGTCGGCACCCACACCATCGCCGGCTACATCCGCTACTACGACCAGCAGAAGGACCTGATCCGCACGCTCAAGGCGGCCGGGTTCGACGTCTACATCGTCTCCGCCTCCTCGGAGCCGATCGCCGAGGCCTGGTCGAGCGGCGTCGGCCTCGACCGTAAGCACACCATCGGCATCCGCAGCATCACCGAGCACGGCCGCCTCACCACGTCCCTCAAGGGCTGCGGTGGCGTCGAGACCGGCCGCGGCGACGCCCTGCCGTACATGGACGGCAAGCGCTGCATGATCAACCAGGAGATCTTCAAGATCAAGGGCGCGAAGGCCTGGAAGCAGCAGGACGCCGCCCACCGCATCGCCCTCGGCGCGGGCGACGCCGACACCGACGTGACGTTCGTCAACGACGCCACGGGCTCGCACGTCGCCATCAACCGCAACAAGTCCGAGCTGATGTGCCGCGCCTACGACGACGCGGACGGCCGCTGGGTGGCCAACCCGATGTTCATCGAGCCGATGCCGCGCAAGTCCGGTACGTACCCCTGCTCGACGACGGGTGCCACCGCCGCGGACGGCTCCAAGGTGCCGGTGCTGCGCGCCGACGGGAGCGTGATCCCGGACCAGGCGGACAAGGCGTTCTGATCTGACGGAACGTCTCCCGCGCGGTTCCCCTGGACGGCAGGGACCGGTGGCCATCGGCACCACCGGTCCCTGCCGTCTTTTCCGATGCATGAAGTATCGGTTTTCCTGTTCTCCTTGCCGGTTCCGTGTACCCAGGAGGCCCCAGCCATGCCCGAGACCATGCTCGCCGGACGGTTCGACCTGCGCACCGGCCGCTTCGCCGTCGAAGAGACCCCCGTACCCGAGCCCGGCCCCGGCCAGGTCCGCATCAAGGTCAAGGCCGCCGGCATCTGCCTGTCCGACGTCCACCTCATGGACGGCAGCCTCAGGCCCGCGTACGCGACCGCGGACAAGGTCACCGTCGGCCACGAGACGGCGGGCGTCATCGACGCCCTCGGCCCGGACGTACCCGGCGACTGGGCGGCGGGACAGCGCGTCCTGCTGCAGGCGGGGGAGCGCTGCGGCGGCTGCGCGGCCTGCCTGCGCCACGAGCCCTGTCTGGCGGTGCGCACGCGCGGCTTCGACTACGACGGCGGCTGGGCCGAGTACGCCCTGGCCACCCACCATACGCTCGTCGCGATCCCCGACGACCTCCCCTTCGAGCAGGCGGCCGTCATCCCCGACGCCGTCTCCACCCCCTGGGCCGCCGTCACCGCCACCGGCCGGGTCCGGCCCGCCCACCCCGTGGGCGTATGGGGCGTGGGCGGCCTGGGTGCCCACGCCGTGCAGCTGCTGCGCCTCGCCGGCGCCGCGCCCGTCATCGCCCTCGACCCGCTGCCGGCCGCACGCGAACGCGCCCTGGAATTCGGCGCGGACCTCGCCCTGGACCCCGCCGCCCCCGACGCCCGCGAGCGGATCCTGGCCGCCACCGGGGGCCTCGGACTCGACCTGGCCCTCGACATGGCGGGCGTGGCCGCCGTCCGCGACCAGGCCGTGCGCTGCCTGGGCCGGGGCGGCCGCCTCGTCCTCGTGGGCCTGGGCCCCGGCCCGCTGACCCTCGCCGACAGCATCGCCTTCAGCTACCGCGAGCAGCGCGTCCTCGGCCACTACGGCTCGGAACCCTCCCACGTGGAGGAGCTCGTCTCGCTCGCGCGGCTGCACCGCCTGGACCTCAGCCGGTCCATCAGCGCGACGCTGCCGCTCGCCGAGGCGGCGGCGGGCGTGGAACGCCTGCGGAAGAAGGAGGGTGACCCCATCCGGATCGTCCTGATCCCCTGACAGCACCCGGCAGCGGGCCAGCTCACAGGAACGTGCGGCCCTCGCCCCGGTAGGTGGGGGCCGTCCGCGTCACCCGGTCGCCGTCGACCAGGTGCAACGCCGCGAAGCGCTCGCACAGCTCGCCCGCCTTCGCATGCCGGAACCACACCTTGTCGCCGATCAGCAGATCGTCCGCGGCCTGCCCCAGCAGCGGCGTCTGCACCTCGCCCGCGCCCTCCCGCGCCGTCAGCCGCAGCCCCGCCGGCAGGTACGGGACCGGCAGCCGGTCCGGGCCCGCCGCGCCGGAGGCGGGATAGCCGCCGCCCAGCACGGTCACCACGCCCACCCCGGGGCGGCGCACCACCGGCAGTGCGAAGAGCGCCGCCGGGCTGCCCCGGAACGAGGTGTAGTGGTCGAACAGCCGCGGCACGTACAGCCCCGAGCCGGCGGCGACCTCCGTCACCGCCTCCTCGGCGGCCGTGTGCTGCACGCTGCCCGTACCGCCGCCGTTGACGAACTCCAGCTCCGCGACGGCCCGCACCGCCCGCACGGCCTCGGCCCGCAGGGCCGCCAGCCGGCCGCGGGAGGCGGACTGCATCAGCCGGACGGCCCCCGAGCGCACCGGACGACCCGCCACCGCATCCCCCACGCCCGCCACATGGGCCTCGTACGCCATCAGGCCCACCAACCGGAAGCCCGGACGGCGGACGACGGCACGGGCCAGCTCCGCGAGCCGCTCGGGGGTGTGCAGCGGCGACCGTAATGCCCCGATCCGTACCCGGCCGCCCAGCAGCCGCAGCGAGACGTCGAACTCCAGGCACACCCGCACCTCTTCGCGCCCCGCACGGGCCGCCTCGACCACCGCCAGCTGCGCCGGGTCGTCCACCATCACCGTCACCGCGCGGGCCAGCTTGGGGTCCGAGGTCAGCTCCGCGAAGCCCGCCCGGTCGGCCGAGGGGTACGCCAGCAGCACGTCCGCCACCCCCGAGCGCGCCAGCCACAGCGACTCCTCCAGGCTGTAGCTCAGCACCCCCGCGAAGCCCTCGCGCTCCAGCACCCGCTCCAACAGCGCCCGGCAGCGCACCGACTTGCTCGCCACCCGCACCGGCTTGCCCCGCGCCCGGCGCACCAGATCGGCGGCGTTGGCGTCGAACGCCTGGAGGTCGACCACCGCCAGCGGGGCGTCCAGGTGGGCGGTGGCCCGGTCGTAGCGCACTCGGTCGGACGACATGGCGGGCAGCTTGCCAGAGCCGAATTGCCCTGGATAGAGGTCCCGCACGGACGAAATGGCACCCGCCGCGCCGTGCCCCGTAAAGTGGCGCGCACGCCACGGCCCACGGGCCGGCGGCGATGTCCGACATGAGGCGGTACGGCGAGCCGGCTCGCGAGGGGGAGCGCAGTTGAGCACCGAAGCGGATGCCATGCCGCCGCCCACCGTTCCCTTGTGCGCCCCACCGCCCCCGCTGCCCCCTGAGGCCCCCCGCCCGCGCGGCCGTACGGCCGCCGCCGGCGTGTGCCTCGTCCTCGGACTGGGCCTCATAGCCGGGGCGGCGGCCGGTACTTGGCTCACGGACGGGCCCCCCGAGCGCTCGGCCGCGGAAGCGGCGTACGCGCGCGGCGCCACGGTGTGGCAGAACGTCCCCGTCGACCGGCTCTTCCCGCCCACCGTGCACCGCGACGCGGCCGGCCCCGGCGGTGCCCCCCGCGACTGGAACCGGGCCGGCATCGCCCCCGACGGCGACTGCGCGGAGGCCTTCGACCCGCTGCTCGCCACGGCCCTCGCCCCCGTCGGCTGCAAGCGCCTGCTGCGCGCCACGTACACCGACGCCACCGGCTCCTCCGTGACCACGGTCGGCCTGCTCGTCACGGACGCGGACACCGCCGGCATGCGTGCCCTGCGCAAGCGGTTCGCGGACGAACGCCTCGACGAGCGCTCCGACCTGATGCCCCGCCCGTACGCCCCCCAGGGCACGGCCGCCGACCGGTTCGGCGTCGCCCAGCGCGTGAGCTGGCACATCACCGTCCTCACCGACGTCCCCGCGGTCGTCTTCGCGGTGACGGGCTTCACCGACGGCCGCACGGGCACCCCGGCCCAGCCCGCCGCCCGGGCCGTCGCCCCGGGCGGCACCACCGCCGCCGCCCAGGCCGGCCTCGGCCACGACGCCACGTCCCTCGCGGAGGAAGTGGAACGCGCCTTCCGCGACGCGGCGCACAAGCCGCCGGGGGAGGCGGACCGATGACGGCCCCGCGCGCCCTGCCGGTGCTCGCCGCCGCCGTCAGCCTCGCCCTGGTCGCCGCCGCCCCCGCGCACGCCGACGTCATACGGGCCCAGGAGTGGGCGCTGGACGCCCTGCACACGCAGGACGCCTGGCGCACCACGAAGGGCGCCGGGATCACCGTCGCCGTCCTCGACACCGGCGTCGACGAGAGCCACCCCGACCTGCGGGGACGGGTACTGCCGGGCAAGGACCTGATCGGGTTCGGGGCCGGGCCCGGCGAGCGGGCCTGGGCCCGGCACGGGACCGCCATGGCCGGGATCATCGCCGGGCGCGGCCACGGCGAGGGCGACGCCGACGGCGTCACCGGCGTCGCCCCCGAGGCGCGGATCCTGCCGGTCCGCGTGATCCTCGAGGACGGCGACCCGGCCCGCGCCAAGGCCCGCGGAGCGCGCGGCGGCGCGCTGGCCGACGGCATCCGCTGGGCCGCCGACCACGGCGCCGACGTGATCAACCTGTCCCTCGGCGACGACAGCGACACCGCCCACCCCGAACCGCGCGAGGACGCCGCCGTCCAGTACGCCCTCGCCAAGGGCGCCGTCGTCGTGGCCTCGGCCGGCAACGGCGGCGAGAAGGGCGACCACGTCTCCTACCCCGCCGCCTACCCCGGCGTCATCGCGGTGACCGCGGTCGACCGCTACGGCGCCCGCGCCCCGTTCTCCACCCGCCGCTGGTACGCCACCGTCAGCGCGCCCGGCGTCGACGTCGTGATCGCCGACCCGGACCGGCGCTACTACGAGGGCTGGGGCACCAGCGCCGCGGCCGCCTTCGTCTCCGGCGCCGCGGCGCTCGTCCGCGCCGCGCACCCGGGCCTGAGCCCGGCGCGGGTCCGCGAGCTGCTGACCGAGACCGCGCAGGACGCCCCGGCGGGCGGGCGCAGCGACGAGCTCGGCGCGGGGCTGGTCGATCCGGCGGCGGCCATCGCGCGGGGGGCGGGGGAGCGGCCCCAGAGCCGTGACGCTGCGCTTGCCCCGCGCTACTTCGGCTCCGGCCCTCGGCAGGGCCGCGGCGACGGCGGGGGCAGTGGCCTCAGCGCTTCCGCTCTGACGGCCGGTGGGGCGGGCGTCGTCCTGCTCCTGCTGGCCGCAGTCCTGGGGCTCCGCCCCAGACCCCGCTCCTCAAACTCCCCCAGCTAACGCTGGGAGGTGCCCCCAGAGGGGCTGGATTTTCCAGCCCGTCCGGCGTTTGAGGACAAGAAACGGTGAAAGGGCGGGGCAGGGGCAAGATCTCCCGAAGCCGGAGCGACCCGGCACCCGCACCCCCATCCGTCGCCACCCCCCTGCCCGGATAGGCTCGGGGCGTGGCCCTCAAGAACATCCCCGACCCCGGTTTCTCCGACGACGACGGCTCCGCCGACGCCGCCCTGACCGAGGCGCTCGCCGCCTGGTCGGCCGACCGCTCCGCCGAGGGCCGGGTGCTCGCCGCCCTGCAGGGCGCGCGGCTGCTCGTCCCCGTCGTGGCCGTGCTCGGCGAGGTGGAGACCGGGCCCGACGGGCTCAAGCGCGAGAAGACCAGCGACATGGCCGTGCCGACGCTGCAGGCGCCGGACGGGCGCCGGGCGCTTCCGGCGTTCACCTCGACCGAGACGCTGGCGCGCTGGCGCGCGGATGCCCGGCCCGTGGCCGTACCGCTGCACCAGGCGCTGCAGGCGGCCGCGCACGAGAAGGCGGACACGATCGTCCTGGACCTGGCCGGCCCGGTGACGTACCCGCTGACCGGCCCGGCCCTGCTCGCCCTGGCCGAGGGGCGCGCCAGCGCCGACCCGCTGGCCGACCCCGCCGTCGCCGATGCGCTGCGGGCCGTCCTGGCGGCCGAGCCCGGCGTGCTGCGCGCCCATCTGACCCCCTCCCGGGACGCCGACGGCACCCTGGCCCTCGTGCTGGCGGCCGGGGCGCAGGCCCCCGAGGTGGTGCGGCGGGTCGCGGAGGGGCTGGCGGCCGACGAGGTGCTGCGGGCCCGGCTCGTCCGGGGCCTGGACCTGGCCCTGCTGCCGGCGGAGGCGAACGTTCCGGGGGAGCCGCTCCACAGCCGCTGAGCCGCGGGGGCCGCTGATCTCCGACAGGCGCCGTGCCGTGGATCGTCCGACAATGCCAGAGGACTGTCCACTGATCCTCTGGAGGACGCCATGGACGCCCTGAAGAACGTGAAGCCGGCCCTTGCGGGCCTCGACCCGGTGAAGACGAGGACCATCGCCGCGGAATTCCTCGGAACCCTGCTGCTGGTCTTCTTCGCCGTCGGCTCCGTGGTGCTCGCGGCCGACTACATCGGTGTGCTCGGCATCGCGCTCACCTTCGGCTTCACCCTGCTGGCCCTGGCGTACGGCCTGGGGCCGGTCTCGGGGTGTCACGTCAACCCGGCGGTGACCCTCGGGATGCTGGTGGAGCGCCGGATCTCGCTGCACACCGCCATCGAGTACTGGATCGCGCAGCTGCTCGGCGGCATCGTGGGCGCGTTGATCCTCTTCCTGCTGGCCAAGCAGGTGCCGGGGCTCAAGACGGACGGGGCCTTCGGCAGCAACGGCTTCGGCGACCGCTCCGCCGTGCACCTGAACACCGGCGGCGCGTTCCTGGCGGAGGTCGTGATGACGTTCCTGCTGGTGTTCGTGGTGCTGGCGGTGACGCACCGGATCGCTGTGGTGGGCTTCGACGGGCTGGCCATCGGACTCGCCCTGGCCGTGGTGCACCTCATCGGCGTGCCGCTGACCGGAACGTCCGTGAACCCGGCCCGCAGCATCGGCCCGGCCCTCTTCGCGGGCGGCGCGGCCCTGTCCCAGCTGTGGCTGTTCATCGTGGCGCCGCTGATCGGGGGTGTCCTGGCCGCCTTCGCGCACCGGGTCACGCACCCGTACCACGGCGCGGCCATCGTCGCCAACGATGTCGCGCGGCCCGAGCCGCTGCCGGAGCCGGGCGAGGTCCGGCAGGACAAGCCGCACCGCGGCGACGTGCCCTGAGGTCGGCGGCCCCAGGCCGCCGACCGGAGGATCAGCCGAAGACGGGCCCGGTGAACTTCTCGCCGGGGCCCTGGCCCGGCTCGTCCGGGACGACGGAGGCCTCGCGGAAGGCCAGCTGCAGCGACTTCAGGCCGTCGCGCAGCGGCGCCGCGTGGAAGTTGCTGACCTCGGTGGCGCTCGCGGTGACCAGGCCGGCGAGGGCGTGGATCAGCTTGCGGGCCTCGTCCAGGTCCTTGTGCTTGTCGCCCTCCTCGGCCAGGCCGAGGTTGACGGCGGCGGCGCTCATCAGGTGCACCGCGACCGTGGTGATCACCTCGACGGCGGGGACGTCCGCGATGTCGCGGGTCATGGTGTCGAAGTCCGGGCTGGTGGGCTCGGCGCCGTCGGCGTGGCCGTTGGCGCTGGGGGTCGCGTCGCTCATGGCGGACACGATACGTCCCGTTGCCGTATCGGTTCGCCACCGGTTAGCACGCCCGCTCACCAGCTGCTAAGGTTGTGGAACGACCGGCTGGGCGCATGTGTGCCCGGCCCACAAGTGGAGCTCCGATCTCCCACCTCGCCGATCTCAGGTCGGCAGGTCTCCGGTCAGGCGGCGCCCATCGTTCCGTACGGACGATGGAGCTGCCCGATGATGCGCCCCGCGGCATGCCGTGGCGGTGTTCCGGTTTCATGGAGCCCCGCCTGTGTCCCGTCGGGGCATTTTTTCATGTGCCGGCGCGGTTGGTCTTTACGAAAAGACGTTACGTGGCCGCCCGTGAGGGTGCCGCGTGGTGCTACCGAGGAGGCCCCATCAGCGCCGAGCCCCGCATCAACGACCGGATCCGAGTCCCCGAGGTGCGACTTGTCGGTCCCAGTGGCGAGCAGGTCGGCATCGTGCCGCTTGCCAAGGCACTGGAGCTTGCGCAGGAGTACGACCTCGACCTGGTCGAGGTGGCGGCGAACGCACGCCCGCCGGTCTGCAAGCTCATGGACTACGGGAAGTTCAAGTACGAGTCGGCCATGAAGGCCCGTGAGGCGCGCAAGAACCAGGCGCACACGGTCATCAAGGAGATGAAGCTCCGGCCGAAGATCGACCCGCACGACTACGACACCAAAAAGGGTCACGTCGTACGGTTCCTCAAGCAGGGCGACAAGGTCAAGATCACGATCATGTTCCGTGGTCGCGAGCAGTCCCGGCCCGAGCTGGGCTACCGACTGCTGCAGCGTCTGGCGGAGGACGTCCAGGACCTGGGTTTCGTCGAGTCGAACCCCAAGCAGGACGGCCGCAACATGATCATGGTTCTCGGTCCGCACAAGAAGAAGACCGAGGCGATGGCCGAAGCCCGCGAGGCGCAGGCCGCCCGCAAGGCCGAGCGCCAGGGTGGATCCAGCACGGACGCCGCCGAGGAGCCCGCAGAGGCGTGATTCCGGGGCACTCGTGCCCTGGCTCACTCCGGGGCAGCCGCCCCGGACAGCAACCGAACACAGCTGACGCTACCCGTGTGCCCGTAGCCGGGCCGGGGGAGCGCCACCGACGAGGAGATACGGCGCGATGCCGAAGAACAAGACGCACTCCGGTGCCAGCAAGCGCTTCAAGATCACCGGTTCCGGCAAGGTCATGCGTGAGCGCGCCGGCAAGCGCCACCTGCTCGAGCACAAGTCGTCCAAGCTGACGCGTCGCCTCACCGGCAACGCCGAGATGGCCCCGGGCGACGCCAAGAAGATCAAGAAGCTTCTCGGCAAGTGACGCCCTGCACCCCGTGACCCACGGGGTGCGCGTCGGACCGGGACCCAATCGAATTCGGGCCGTGTGAGAACCCACCGCGGCCCCGCTACAAGGAGTTAACAAGTGGCACGCGTCAAGCGCGCAGTCAACGCGCACAAGAAGCGTCGGGCGATCCTCGAGGCGGCCAGCGGTTACCGCGGCCAGCGCTCGCGTCTGTACCGCAAGGCCAAGGAGCAGGTCACCCACTCCCTGGTCTACAACTACAACGACCGCAAGAAGCGCAAGGGCGACTTCCGTCAGCTGTGGATCCAGCGCATCAACGCCGCTGCCCGCCAGAACGGCATGACGTACAACCGCCTCATCCAGGGTCTGAAGGCCGCCAACATCGAGGTGGACCGCAAGATCCTGGCCGAGCTCGCGGTCAACGACATGAACGCGTTCGCCGCGCTCGTCGAGGTTGCGCAGAAGGCGCTGCCGGCCGACGTCAACGCCCCGAAGGCCGCTGCCTGATCCGGCGCGCCCCTCAAGGCATGAGCGGACCCGCAGGCCCCACCGGCCCGCGGGTCCGCTGACTTTTGCCGTCATGGGCGGCCCCAGCGGCCGCCCCGCCCCGCCTCGCGAGTCCGCGATGCCGTACGACCCCCACAGTGAAGTGAGCCGCCGCCCATGGGCACCCCCGAGCTGATCTCCCCGCGCTCCCCCCGCGTCATCGCCGCCCGCCGGCTGGCCAAGCGCAGTTTCCGGGTCAAGGAGCGCCGGTTCATCGCCGAGGGCCCCCAGGCCGTGCGCGAGGCGATCGCGCACCGCAGCGGCGGCGAGCCGACCCTGCTCGAGCTCTTCGCCACCGTCGAGGCGGCCGGCCGGCACGCCGAGATCATCGAGGCCGCCCACGCCGCCGGCGTGCGGGTGCACCACGCCGACGACGCCACGGTCGCCGACCTCTCGCAGACCGTGACCCCGCAGGGCCTCGTCGGCGTCTGCCGCTTCCTCGACTCGCCCTTCGAGGAGATCCTCGCCGCTCGGCCCAAGCTGGTGGCCGTCCTGGCGCACGTGCGCGACCCCGGCAACGCCGGCACGGTCCTGCGCTGCGCCGACGCCGCGGGCGCCGAGGCCGTGGTGCTGACCGACGCCTCGGTGGACCTGTACAACCCCAAGTCGGTGCGGGCCTCCGTCGGCTCCCTCTTCCACCTGCCGGTCGCCGTGGGCGTCCCCGTCGAGCAGGCCGTCCGCGGCCTGCAGGGGGCCGGCGCGCGCATCCTGGCCGCCGACGGGGCCGGGGACCGGGACCTCGACGCGGAGCTGGACCGGGGCACGATGGGCGGCCCCACCGCCTGGATCTTCGGCAACGAGGCCTGGGGCCTGCCCGAGGAGACCCGCGCCCTGGCCGACGCCGTGGTGCGCGTGCCGATCCACGGAAAGGCCGAGTCCCTCAACCTCGCCACGGCCGCCGCGGTGTGCCTGTACGCCTCCGCCCGTGCGCAGCGCGCGTCCGGAGGGTGCCGCTCCGTGACCTCCAGCTAGTAGGGTGGCGCTCCGGGGGCTCGGGAGGGGGTGCGGATGAGGAACGTCAGGACTTCCGGGAGCGCGGTGGTCGGCACCTGTCCGACCGCCTCCAGCGGCTCCCCGGGCACGGCGAACGGCTTCGGCCTGCACGCCGACGACCTGCCCGACGGCCTGGTCGTCGCCGACGCCGCCGGCCGCGTGACCTGCTTCAACGCCGCCGCCGCCCGCATCACGGCCGTCCACCCCGCCGAGGCGCTCGGCCGCCCCCTGGAGAGCGCCCTGCCCCTGGAGGACCTCGACGGCCGCCGCTGGTGGCCGCTGACCGACCCCTACGGCGGGCTCACCACGCGCACGGGCCAGCCCGAGCGGAACCTCCTGCTGCCCGGCGGCCGCCAGGTGCTGGTCTCCGCCCGGTACGTCCGGGAGCGGCCCGGCGGGCCCGTGGTGCGCGTCGTGATCCAGCTGCGCGGCACCGAGGCGCGGCGCCGCACCGAGCGCAGCCACGCCGAGCTGATCGCCACCGTCGCCCACGAGCTGCGCTCGCCCCTGACGTCCGTCAAGGGGTTCACGGCGACGCTGCTGGCCAAGTGGGAGCGGTTCACCGACGACCAGAAGCGGCTGATGCTGGAGACCGTCGACGCCGACGCCGACCGCGTCACCCGGCTCATCGCCGAGCTGCTGGACATCTCCCGGATCGACTCCGGCCGGCTGGAGGTGCGCCGCCAGCCGGTCGACATGGCCGCGGCCGTGCGCCGGCACGTCGAGGCGTACACCAGGGCCGGCCTGCGGGCCGACCGGTTCCGGGTGGAGGTCGCCGAGGGGCTGCCCGCGCTCTGGGCCGATCCGGACAAGGTCGACCAGGTTCTGGGCAACCTCCTGGAAAACGCGGTGCGCCACGGCGAGGGAACGGTCACCATAGAGGTGACACCAGCAGTGACGAAGGCCAGGACGGAGGGGACGGCGGTCACCGTGAGCGATGAGGGCCCCGGAATCCCCGAGGAATCGATGGCCCGCGTCTTCACCCGCTTCTGGCGGGGCAGCAAGCGCGGCGGCACCGGCCTGGGCCTGTACATCGTCAAGGGCATCGTCGAGGCCCACGGCGGGACGATCACGGTGGGACGGGCCGCCCGTGGCGGCGCCCAGTTCCGATTTACCCTGCCCGTGGGCGCCCCGGCCTTCCTCACCCAGGCCTGAAGCCGCGCCCCACGGGCTCATCCGACCACACGCGCCCCTTAGACTCGACCTTTGGCACCTTTGGCATTACTGAAGGCCCCCGGTCCATGCCGTCGGGCGAAAGCGCGCAGCCAAGCGAAGCCAGCCAATCGGAAGCACGGGAAGATATGTCGGCACCCAATAAGTCGTACGACCCTGTCGAGGTCGAGGCACTGAAACCGGAAGAGATCGAGCGCAGGCGGGACGAGGCGCTCGCCGCCTTCGCCGCGGCCGCCGACCTCGAGGCTCTGCGGGAGGCGAAGGCCGCGCACATGGGCGACCGCTCCCCGCTCGCCCTCGCCAACCGCGAGATCGGCGCCCTGCCCCCGCAGGCCAAGGCCGAGGCCGGCAAGCGCGTGGGCATGGCCCGCGGTGCCGTGAACAAGGCCCTCGCCGCCCGCCAGGCGGAGCTGGAGTCCGAGCGGGACGCCCGCGTGCTGGTCGAGGAGGCGGTGGACGTCACGCTGCCCTACGACCGCATCCCGGCCGGCGCCCGTCACCCGCTGACCACGCTCTGCGAGCGCATCGAGGACGTCTTCGTCGCCATGGGCTACGAGGTCGCCGAGGGCCCCGAGGTCGAGGCCGAGTGGTTCAACTTCGACGCCCTGAACTTCGAGCCGGACCACCCGGCCCGCGCCATGCAGGACACCTTCTTCGTCCAGGGCGCCGACCCCAAGACTGCGCTCTCGACGTCTGGCATCGTGCTGCGCACCCACACCTCCCCGGTGCAGGTCCGCTCGATGCTCGACCGCGAGCCCCCCATCTACGTGGTCTGCCCCGGCCGTGTGTACCGCACGGACGAGCTGGACGCCACGCACACCCCGGTCTTCCACCAGGTCGAGCTCCTCGCCATCGACGAGGGCCTGACCATGGCCGACCTCAAGGGCACCATCGAGCACATGGTGCGCTCGCTGTTCGGCGAGGGCCTCACGACCCGGCTGCGCCCGAACTACTTCCCGTTCACCGAGCCCTCCGCCGAGCTGGACATGGAGTGCTACGTCTGCCGCGGCGAGTCGGTCGGCAACCCCGACCGCCCCTGCCGCACCTGCTCCAGCGAGGGCTGGATCGAGCTCGGCGGCTGCGGCATGGTCAACCCGCGCGTGCTGGTCGCCGCGGGCATCGACCCGGAGAAGTACAGCGGCTTCGCCTTCGGGTTCGGCATCGAGCGGATGCTGATGTTCCGCCACAACGTCGAGGACATGCGAGACATGGTCGAGGGTGACGTGCGCTTCACCAGGCCGTTCGGGATGGAGATCTGATGCGCGCCCCGCTTTCCTGGCTGCGGGAATACGTCGACCTGCCGGTCGGCGAGACCGGCCGTGACGTACAGGCCAAGCTCGTCGCCGCCGGCCTCGAGGTCGAGCGCGTCGAGCAGCTCGGCACCGGCCTCAAGGGCCCCCTGGTCGTCGGCAAGGTCCTCACCATCGAGGAGCTCGAGGGCTTCCGCAAGCCGATCCGCTTCTGCACGGTCGACGTCGGCCAGGCCAACGGCACCGGCGAGCCGCAGGAGATCGTCTGCGGCGCCCGCAACTTCGCCGTCGGCGACAAGGTCGTCGTGGTCCTGCCCGGCGCCGTGCTGCCCGGTGACTTCGCGATCGCCGCCCGCAAGACCTACGGCAAGACCTCGCACGGCATGATCTGCTCCGGCGAGGAGCTGGGCATGGGCGACGACGGCACGCACGGCATCATCGTGCTGCCGCAGGAGTACGAGCCCGGCACCGACGCCATCAAGCTGCTCGAGCTCGTCGACGACGTCCTCGACATCGCCGTCACCCCCGACCGGGGCTACTGCCTGTCGATGCGCGGCATCGCCCGCGAGGCCGCCACCGCCTACGGCCTGCCGCTGCGCGACCCGGCCCTGCTGGACGTGCCCGCGCCCAACAGCTACGGCTACCCCGTCCAGGTCGCCGACCCCTCCGGCTGCGACCGCTTCACCGCCCGCACGGTCACCGGCCTCGACCCCGAGGCCCGCTCCCCGATCTGGCTGCAGCGCCGTCTGCAGAAGGCGGGCATGCGACCGGTCTCGCTCGCCGTCGACATCACCAACTACGTGATGCTCGAGCTCGGCCAGCCGCTGCACGCCTACGACCGCTCCCGCGTCGAAGGCACCATCGGCGTGCGCCGCGCCCAGCCGGGCGAGAAGCTGACCACCCTCGACGGCACCAAGCGCGTCCTGGACGCCGAGGACCTGGTCATCACCGACAACCGCGGCCCCATCGGGCTCGCCGGTGTCATGGGCGGCGCCGACACCGAGATCGCGGACCACGCGGCCGGCCAGGGCTCCACCGAGGTCGTCATCGAGGCGGCGCACTTCGACGCCGTCGCGATCGCCCGGGCGGCCCGCCGCCACAAGCTGTCCACCGAGGCGTCCAAGCGCTTCGAGCGCGGCGTCGACCCGCAGGCGGCCTCCGCGGCCGCCCAGCGCACCGTCGACCTGCTGGTGCTGCTCGCGGGCGGCACCGCCGAGGCCGGCGTCACCGAGATCGTCGCCCCCAGCGGGCCGCGTACCATCTCGCTGAACGCCGACCACCCGGACCGCGTCGCCGGCGTCGAGTACGGCCGGGAGACCGTCGTACGCCGCCTGCAGCAGGTCGGCTGCGACGTCTACGGACAGGACGAGCTGCTCGTCACCGTCCCCAGCTGGCGGCCCGACCTCACCGACCCGAACGACCTCGCCGAAGAGGTCATCCGGCTCGAGGGCTACGAGAACCTGCCCGCCACCCTCCCGCACCCGCCGGCCGGCCGCGGTCTGACCTCGCGTCAGCGCCTGCACCGCCGCGTCGGCCGGGCGCTGGCCGGCGCGGGCTACGTCGAGGCGCTCAACTACCCCTTCATCGGGGACTGGGCCCTTGACCACCTCGGCCTGGACGCCGACGACCCGCGCCGCACCACGGTGCGCCTGCTCAACCCGCTCTCCGACGCCGAGCCGTCGCTGCGCACCACGCTGCTGCCCGGGCTCTTCACCGCCCTGCGCCGCAACGACAGCCGTGGCGAGCACGACCTGGCGCTCTTCGAGACCGGCTCGGTCTTCCGGCCGACCGGCGAGGAGGTCGCCCCGGTCCGGCTGCCCGTCGACCGCCGCCCGACCGACGAGGAGATCGCCCGCCTGAACGCCGCGCTGCCCCGGCAGCCGCGCCGGGCGGCCGTGGTCCTGGCCGGAGCGCGCGAGCAGGCCGGCTGGTGGGACAAGGGCCGCCCGGCGACCTGGGCGGACGCCGTCGAGGCCGGCCGGGTCGTGGCCCGCGAGGCCGGCGTCGAGCTGATCGTCCGCCAGGACCAGCAGGCCCCCTTCCACCCCGGCCGCTGCGCCGCGCTGCTGGCGCTGGTCGACGGCCAGGAGGTGCTCGTCGGCAACGCCGGTGAGCTGCACCCGCGCGTCACCAAGGCGTTCGGTCTGCCGGAGCGCACCTGCGCGATGGAGATCGAGCTGGACCGGCTGGAGGAGGCCGGCGCGGGCGTGGTCGAGGCCCCGCACGTGTCCACCTTCCCCGTGGCCACCCAGGATGTCGCGCTCGTCGTGGACGCCTCGGTCGCCGCTGCCGACGTCGAGGCCGCGCTGCGCGAGGGCGCCGGTGAACTCCTCGAGTCGCTGCGCCTGTTCGACGTCTTCACCGGCCAACAGCTGGGCGGGGGCAAGAAGTCGCTGGCCTACGCGCTGCGCTTCCGCGCCGACGACCGCACCCTGACCGCCGAGGAGGCCTCGGCGGCCCGCGACGCGGCGGTCCGGGTGGCCGTCGAGCGCACGGGCGCGGTGCTGCGCGGCGCCTAGCACTGCCCGGCGGCACGCCGCCGTCATGCGCGAGGGGCGCCCCGGAACTCCGGGGCGCCCTTCCGTATGTCACGCACCGTCAGCGAAGCACGGTCCGAATATCACTCAATGGGGTGGAATCGGGGGGTCGGGTCGTTACTTTCGCGTGACTGCTCGCAAGAATCGAGCCGTCATTGCTGCTACGGGGGGCACGGCATGATCCGTACCGGGGCGCTGCGCTGCTGGCGGGGTGCGGTGTTCGCGCTGCCCGGCCTGTGGATGCTCACCGTCGTCGTCTTCGAGCTCGTCGGCTCGCTCGGCCCGCAGTTCGTCCCGCTCCTCGCCGCGGCACCCGTCATCGCCTGCGCCGTGGCCGTGGCCGCCGGCGGGGGCCGGCCCGACGGCCACGGCCGGCGCCTCGCGGCCGAGCTGGAGCGGGCCAAGGAGATCGCGGTCACCGCACAGCGCGCCCTGCTGCGCCCCCTGCCGCCCCGGATCGACGGGCTCGCCCTCGCCGGCGGCCACCTCTCGGCGAGCGAAGGCGCCCTGGTCGGCGGCGATCTGTACGACGTGCAGGCCACCCCGCAGGGGGTGCGCATCATCATGGGCGACGTCCGCGGCCACGGCCTGCCCGCGCTGGCCACCGTCGCCGCCCTCCTCGGCAGCTTCCGCGAGGCCGCCCACGACGAGGGCGAACTCCCCGGCGTGCTGCGCCGCCTGGAGCGCGCCCTGCACCGCCACCTGCGCGAACGGGCCCGCGGCGAGCACCCCGCCGAGGCCGCGGAGCGGGACCGCTCGGACGCCGAGGAGTTCGTGACCGTCCTGCTCCTGGAGATCCGCGACCAGGGCGAGGTCATGGCGCTCAACTGCGGCCACCCCTGGCCCCATCGGCTCACCGGCGCGGACGGCCCGGCCCCCGCCGTCCTGCCCACGGGCGGCGAACCGCTGCCGCCGCTGGGGATGTTCCCGCTCCCCGCCGAGCTGCCCCCGCTCGCCCTCACCCGGCTGCTGCCCGGCGACGCCCTCGTCCTGCACACCGACGGGGCCGAGGACGCCCGCGACGCCGCAGGGGCGTTCTTCCCCCTCACCGGCGCCCTGGCCGAGGCCGTCCGCGCCGGCGCGGACGCGGCCCCCGCGACCGTCGTCGAGCGCGTCCAGGACGCCCTGTTGCGGCACACCGGAGGGCTGCTCTCGGACGACTTCGCGCTGCTGGCCCTGCGCAACGACCGCGACCGCGTCCCGGCGCCCTCCCGTCCCCCGTCCCTGGTGCGCTCCTGCCTGCGCTCCTGACGTGCGGGGGCGGCCGTGGCCCGTTCACACCCCGTGCGAAGGGATCTCCACTACGCTGATCCCACCGAGCGCACCGGAGGGCAGGATGGAGCCCAACACACTGCTCGACGCCATCCTCGACGAGGCGGGAATCTCCCACGCCGGTCTGGCCGCCCACATCAACGCGGCAGGCCGGGCCCGGGGACTGGCGTTGCGTTACGAACACACCGCCGTCGCCCGCTGGCTCAAGGGCCAGCGGCCGCGCGGCCAGGTACCGGACCTCATCTGCGAGGTCCTCGGCGAGCGGCTGCACCGCGCGCTGACCCTCGACGACATCGGACTCGGCACCCCCGGCAGCCCCCGGGTGCCCGGCACCCCCCTGTCCGGCTTCGTCGAGCGCGCCACCGCCCTGTGGCGCTCCGACGAACAGCAACGCGAACACGTGGTCACGGCCCCCGCCGTCACGGGCACCCCCGCGGTCATCCCGGTCTGGGAGTGGGAGAACCCGCCCGAGGACGCCGACGTCTCCCGGCGCGGCCTGACCCGGGTCTCCCACGACGACATCGACATGCTGCGCGCGGCCCGGGCGCACTACGAGCAGATGTACCGCAAGGCGGGCGGCGTGGCGACCCGGGGCCGCGTCGTCGGCTTCCTCAACGCCGAGGCGGCGCCGCTGCTGCGCGGCGGCTACTCCGATGCGATGGGCCGTCAACTGCACCGTGCCACCGGCGGACTGGTGGCCGTCGCCGGCATCTGCGCCTACGACTCCGACGCCCACGGACTGGCCCAGCGCTACTTCCACCAGGCGCTGCGGCTGGCCAAGGCCAGCGGGGACCGCGGGCTGGGCGCGTATGTGATCGCCCTCCTCGTCAACCAGTCGCTGTTCATGGGGGAGTACCGCCAGGCCGTCGCCTTCGCCGAGTCCGCGCTGCGGGCCGGGGGCACCCATCTCACCCCCGCGCTGGCCGCCGACCTCTACGCCATGCAGGCCAAGGCCTACGCACGGCTGGGCGACGGCGCCGGGGCGCTGGGCTGCATCCGGCGGGCCGAGGCGGCCGCCGAGCGCATCCACCGTGGCCAGGAACCCGCCGAGACCGGCTACGTCCAGCCCGGCCTGGTGAACGTACAGGTGGCGGAGGCGCTGTTGAGCCTCGGCGACCTCGGACCCGCCCGTGAGCACGCGGACCGGGCCGTCGACACCCCCGCCCACGACCGGGGCCGTGTCCACCGGCTCGCCATGCTCACGCACATCGAGCTGCGTCAGGGAGACGCGGACAAGGCGGTGGCCACCGCACGGGAGATGACCGAGCAGGCGAGAGGCATGGAATCGCAGCGCTTACGGGACCGGCTCCGTGCGGTGCGCGAGCACCTGATCGAGAGTGGGTGCGCGGCCACGGCCGAGGCCGCCGAGATGATCGACGGGGCGCTGCGCGTGCCCTTGTGAGTGAGATCGCCAGGACAGCGCCCGGGAGGTGGCCACCTCGGCGGAAGGTGGCAAACACGTGCGTTGGAAGAATCTCAAGGAGTTGACCGTCTACGAGAACCGCTGGTTCCAGGTCAATCTCGCGGACGTCGAGCTCCCCGACGGCCGGCATCTCGACCACTTCCTCATCCGGCTGCGGCCCGTCGCCGTGGCCACGGTGGTCAACGCGGCCAACGAGGTCCTGCTGCTGTGGCGGCACCGTTTCATCACCGACAACTGGGGCTGGGAACTGGCGGCCGGCGTCGTCGAGGACGGCGAGGACATCGCCTACGCGGCGGCCCGGGAGATGGAGGAGGAGACCGGCTGGCGGCCCTCCCGACTGCGGCACCTGATGTCCGTCGAGCCGTCCAACGGGCTCACCGACGCCCGGCACCACATCTACTGGACGGACGAGGCCGAGTACATCGGCGACCCCGAGGACGGCTTCGAGTCGGACCGCCGCGAGTGGGTGCCGCTCAAGCTGGTGCCCGACCTGATCGCCCGCGGTGAGGTGCCGGCCGCCAACATGGCGGCGGCCCTGCTGCTCCTGCACCACATCCGGCTCGGCTGACGGGTCGCCGGGCGCGTCCCGCGCTCATCGGCCGACCGCCTGCCACACGGCGACCGCCAGTCCGGCGAGGCCGGTGAGCGCGGCAAGTGACGGCAGCGGCCACTTGCCGTGCTCCAGAGCCCGTACCCGCTCCGTCATCTCGGTGATGTCGCGCTCGGTCTGGTCGCTGCGCTGGGTGAGAAGAGCGAGGTGGCCGTCGATGCGGACGACGCCGACATCGAGACTGCGCCTGAGCTCCGCGAGCTCGGCCGCCTTCGCGGCGTGCTCGGGATGGGTGGTCACGGTGCGTACCCCTTCCGGAAGTGTCCTTCGTGCTTGCCGACGAGTGCGAGTCAACCGCGTCGGCCTGCGGGGCGGGAGCGTGTGCGGGGGGTATATGCGGGTCACCGGCGCACACCCCGTGTGAAAGCAGGGGGTGCGCCGGGCCGCCGTCGGTCACCGTGCGTAGCGATCTAGTACGTGTAGAAGCCCGAGCCCGTCTTGCGGCCCAGCCGGCCCGCGTCGACCATGCGCTGCAGCAGCGGCGGGGCGGCGTACAGCGGCTCCTTGTACTCCGTGTACATGCTGTCGGCGACGGAGGCGACCGTGTCCAGGCCGATCAGGTCGGCGAGCTTGAGCGGGCCCATGGGGTGGGCGCAGCCCAGCTCCATGCCGTTGTCGATGTCCTCGCGGCTGGCCATGCCCGACTCGAACATCCGGATCGCGGAGAGCAGGTACGGGATGAGCAGGGCGTTGACGACGAAGCCGGAGCGGTCCTGGGCGCGGATGGCGTGCTTGCCCAGGACGTTGCCGACCAGTATTTCGGCGCGCTTGATCGTCTCTTCGCCGGTGGTCAGCGCGGGGATCAGCTCGACGAGCTGCTGCACGGGGGCCGGGTTGAAGAAGTGGATGCCGATCACGCGGTCGGGGCGGGAGGTCGCCACGGCCAGCTTCACCAGCGGGATGGAGGAGGTGTTGGACGCCAGGATGGCGTCCGGGCGGGTGATCACCTGGTCGAGGACCTGGAAGATCTCGGTCTTGACCTGCTCGTTCTCGACGACGGCCTCGATGACGAGGTCCCGGTCGGCGAATTCGCCCAGGTCGGTGGTGAAGGTCAGGCGCGCCAGGGTGGCGTCACGCTCCGCCTCGGTGATCTTGCCGCGTTCGGCGGCCTTGCCGAGGGAGTTGGTCAGGCGGGTGCGGCCCAGCTCCAGCGCCTCGCCCGTCGTCTCGGCGACCTTGACGTCCAGGCCGGCCCGGGCACACACCTCCGCGATGCCCGCGCCCATCTGGCCGCAGCCCACCACTCCGACGCGTTCGATGTCGGTCACATCGTGCCTTTCGCTGATCGCTGATCTTCGTCGACCGGCGGGGATCGGAGGTCATCCGGCTCCCGCCTCGGAAAAGACGTTACTCCGCGGGGGGCGGTGCCGGGCGGGCCGGGGCGGGCATGCTCTGCGCGAGGGGTGTGACGGGCGGTCCGCCGTTGACGAAAGAGGGGTTGCATATGGGACGTATGAGTCGAAGAGGGTTCACCGTCGCCGCGGCCGGTGCCATGTCGGTGATGCTGGCGACGGGTGAGGCGGGCGCGCTGCCGGCATCGGGTGCCGGGGGAGCCCAGGCCCGCAGGCGGGAGTTCCGCGGCATGTGGGCGGCCACGGTCGTGAACGTCGACTGGCCCTCGCGCCCCGGCCTGGCACCCGAGGTCCAACGCGCCGAGCTGCTGGCGCTGTTCGATGCCGCCGTGGCCCGCCGGCTGAACGCCGTGCTCCTGCAGATCCGGCCGACCGCCGACGCCTTCTGGCCGTCCCGGTACGAGCCGTGGTCGGAATACCTGACCGGCACTCAAGGGCGCTCGCCCGGCTGGGATCCGCTGGCCTTCGCCGTGCGCGAGGCCCACAAGCGCCGCCTGGAGCTGCACGGTTGGTTCAACCCCTACCGCATCGCCAACCACACCGACCCCGGTCGGCTCGTCCCCGGCCACCCGGCGCGGGTCCACCCCGAGTGGGCCGTGCGCTACGGCGGCAAGCTCTACTACAACCCCGGCCTGCCCGAGGTCCGCCGCTTCGTCCAGGACGCCATGCTCGACGCGGTCTGGCGCTACGACCTGGACGGCGTGCACTTCGACGACTACTTCTACCCCTACCCCGTGGCCGGTCAGGTCTTCGACGACACGGCCGCCTACCAGCGCTACGGCGCCGGCTTCCCCGACCGGGCCGCCTGGCGGCGCGACAACATCGACCGCCTGGTGCGCGAGACGCGCGAGCGCATCAAGAAGCGCAAGCGGCATGTGCGCTTCGGCGTCAGCCCGTTCGCCGTCTGGCGCAACCGCGCCACCGATCCCCTGGGCTCCGACACCCGGGCCGGGGTGCAGACCTACGACGACCTGTACGCCGACACCCGCAGGTGGGTCCGCGAGGGCTGGATCGACTACATCGTCCCGCAGTGCTACTGGCACATCGGCTTCCCCGTCGCCGACTACGCCAAGCTCGTCCCCTGGTGGGCGCGGACCGTACGCGGCACGGACGTCCACCTCTACATCGGCGAGGCCCTGTACCGGGCCGGCGATCCCGCGCAGCCGGCGCCCTGGCAGGACCCCGCCGAGCTCTCCCGCCACATCGCCCTGGGCCGTGCGCACCCCGAAGTGCTCGGCAACGTCTACTTCTCCGCCAAGCAGGTGTCAGCCGACCGCATCGGGGCGATGGCGCGCGTGGTGAAGGACCACTACCCCCACCGCGCGCGCCCGCCGCGCTGACGGATCAGTGCCGGTCGCCGCCCTTGCGGTGCTCCACCACGGAGTCGGGCCCCGGGGACATGATGCTCTCGTGCCCGTTCTCCGCCCGGACGCGGTACGGCGGGTTGCCGTCGCGGCCCAGTACCTCCACGACCTCCACGACGTGGTCCTTCTGGCCGACCACCCGGCCGTGTACGACCAGCCGGTCGCCCTTGCTCGCATGCATCGACGGTGACCCTTCCGTTGTGGGTGGGCAGGTGCACTCGGATACTCCCAGCCTAGGGTGACCGGCGGTATAGGGCGCGCTCAGGAATGTGCGGGGGCCGGCCGTCGCGTCACCGTCCGGCCCGCTGGGTCGCGCCGATGCAGACCAGCACGGCGAGCGCCGCCAGCGGCGCCGCCGGCGTCAGGCTCTCGCCCAGCAGGGCCACCGACCACACCAGGGTGAGCAGCGGCTGGGCCAGCTGCACCTGGCTGGCCCTGGCCACGCCGATCGCGCCCATGCCCCGGTACCAGACCCACAGGCTGACGAACTGGGACGTGCCCAGCCAGAGCAGCCCGGCGAGGGCGTGCCCGCTCGGCCGGACGGGTTCGGCGAGCAGGGCGAGGACCGCACCGGTCAGGGCCAGGGGCAGGCACAGCACCAGCGCCCAGCCGATGATCTGCCAGCCCGGCAGCTCGCGCGCCAGGGCGCCGCCCTCGGCGTATCCCGCGGCACAGATCAGCAGGGCGCCCAGCAGGTACAGGTCGCCGGGCGAGAAGCGTCCGCCGCTCTGGTAGAGGGCGAAGGCGACGACCACGGCGGCGCCGGTCAGCGCGGCCGCCCAGAAGCCGCGCGAGTGCCGGGTCCGGGTCCGCACCGCCGCGTACGCGGCCGTCGTCAGCGGCAGCAGGCCCACCACCACGGCCGCGTGCGAGGTCGAGGACGTCTGCAGGGCCAGCGTGGTGAGCAGGGGGAACCCCACGACGGTGCCGGCGGCCACGGCCAGCAGGGGAAGCAGGTGCCGGCGGGCCGGCAGCGGCACCCGCCCGGCCAGCAGACAGCTTCCGGCGATCAACGCCGCCAGGACGGCCCGGCAGGCCGTCACCGACCACGGCCCCATCCCCTCGAGGGCCCAGGCGGTCGCGGGGAACGTCAGGGAGAACATGCCGACCCCGAGGGCGGCGAGCAGCATGCCGCCGCCCGAACGGCCGCGCGCCCCGGCGGCGTCCACCACCGGCGGCGCCTGCGCGGGAACGCTCACCGCTATCGAAGAAGGGGCAGTAGCGCTATCTTGTGCTGTCATGCATGAGCGTAACAGCGTGGCCGAACTCGCGGGCATCCTGCGTGGAGAGCTCAACCGCTACTCTCCTGGTGAGAAGCTGCCCTCCAGCAGGGCCCTGGTCGAGCGCTTCCACGTCAGCCCTGTCACCGTCTCCCGGGCGCTGGCCTCCCTGGCCGCCGAGGGCCTGGTGCGCACCCGGCCCGGCGCGGGCGCCTTCCGGGCCGAGCCGCACGCCGCCCCCGCCCGGGCCGGCGACACCTCCTGGCAGCAGGTCGCGCTCAGCGCCGAGACCGGCGACGACTCCGTACCCCGCTCCGTCGACTCCGGCGGCGTCCTCACCTCCCTCGCCAGCCCGCCCCCCGGCGTCATCGAACTCAGCGGCGGCTACCTCCACCCCGGCCTCCAGCCCGAACGCGCCCTGGCCGCCGCCCTCGGCCGGGCCGGGCGCCGGCCGGGCGCGTGGGAGCGCCCGCCCCTGGAGGGCGTCGACGAGCTGCGGTCGTGGTTCGCCCGCGAGATCGGCGGCCCGGCCGGCACGGTCGCCCCCTCCGGCGTACTGATCACCTCCGGCGGCCAGAGCGCGCTCACTACCGCCCTGCGCGCCCTCGCCCCGCCCGGCGCGCCCGTGCTCGTCGAGTCCCCCACCTACCCCGGCATGGTCGCCGCCGCGCGCGCCTCGGGGCTGCGGCCCGTGCCCGTACCCGTGGACGACCGCGGCGTACGCACCGATCTGCTCGCGGAGGCCTTCCGGGCCAGCGGCGCCCGGGTCTTCGTCTGCCAGCCGCTCTTCCAGAACCCCACCGGCACGGTGCTGGCCGACGACCGGCGCCGGGAGGTCCTGCGGATCGCCCGCGCGGCCGGGGCCTTCGTCATCGAGGACGACTTCGCGCGCCGCCTCGTCCACGAGGGCGCCCCGCCGCTGCCGCCCACGCTGGCCTCGCAGGACGTGGACGGCGTCGTCGTCCACGTCTGCTCACTGACCAAGTTCACCTCGCCCAGCCTGCGTGTGGGGGCCCTCGCCGCCCGCGGCCCCGTCCTGGAACGGCTGCGGGCCATCCAGGTCGTCGACAGCTTCTTCGTGCCCCGCCCGCTGCAGGAAACAGCCCTCGAACTCGTCGGCGCGCCCGCCTGGTCCCGTCACCGCCGCGCGGTCGCCGCCGAACTGCGCACCCGCCGCGAGGCGCTCCTGGCCGAACTGGCCCGCGAACTCCCCGTCCTCGTCCCGGACGTCGTGGCCCAGGGCGGCTTCCACATCTGGTTCCGCCTCCCGGACGGCACCGACGAGAGCGCCCTGGCCGCCGCCGCGCTGCGCGCCGGGGTCGCCGTCAACGCCGGCCGCCCGTTCTACTGCGCCGAACCCCCCGCCCCGCACCTGCGCCTGTGCTTCGCGGGCGCGGCGGGCACGGCCGAACTGGCCGAGGGCGTACGCCGGTTGCGCGCGGCGTACGAGGAGGTCACCGGGGGCCGGTGACGGACCCGCCGCCGGCCCGCGTCACCGCCTCCCGCAGCCACCGGTGCGCCGGGTCGTCATCGACGCGTACGTGCCAGGCCATGCCCGTGTCGACGCCCGGCAGCGACAGCGGAACGTCCCGGACGACCAGCGGCATCGTCCGCGCGGCGTGCGCGGCGACGGGCGCGGCCACCAGGGCCAGGGCGTCCGAGCTCAGCGCCAGGAAGCACGCCGTCGCATGGCTCGGCACGGTCGCCAGCACCTGACGGCTCAGCCCCAGCACCGCCAGACGCTCGTCGACGACGCCGCGCAGGCGGCCCCGGCGGGTGACGGTGATGTGGGGGAGCGCGGCGAACCGCTCGACGGTCAGCGGCTCGTGGGCGTGCGGCGCGCCGGCCCGGCAGACGGTGACGAAGTGGTGCCGGGCGAGCGGGGCGCTGCGCACGTCGTGGGGGAGCGCGGGCAGTCGGCCGATGTCCAGGTCGACGCCGTCGCGCAGGTCGGCGGGGTCCTCGTCGCCCTCGGGCAGGAAGCGCAGCCGGATGCCGGGGGCCTCGCGGGCGACGCGCTCGGTGAGCGCCGGGCCGACGACGACGGCGAAGGCGTCGTTCGTGCGGAGCGTGAAGTCCCGCTGGACGGAGGCGATGTCGAGCGGCTCGGCCGGCCGCAGCGCGGCCAGCGCGCCGGCGAGGGCCGCCTCGGCCCGCGGGCGCAGCTCCAGCGCCCGCGGGGTGAGGGCGAGCCCCCGCCCGGCGGGGACCAGCAGCGGATCGCCCAGCACCCGGCGCAGCCGGCCCAGGGTGCGGCTCATCGCGGACGCCGAGACGTTCATCCGCGCGGCCGCCCCCGTCACACTGCCCTCGCGCAGCAGGGCGTCCAGCGCGGGCAGCAGGTTCATGTCCGGTAGTTGCATGGCAGTCAATTCTGGCTTGAGCATTCGGAACTTGTGGTCAATCATCCCCCGCCCCCACGATGAACCCGACACCGGAAAGCGATGGGACAGATGATCGACACCAAGCGACGCAACACCGCCCTCCTGGTCGCGGGCTGCTTCTTCATGGAGAACCTGGACGGCACCATCGTCACCACCGCCGCACCCAGGATGGGCGCCGCCCTGGGCGTCGCCCCGACCGCCATCGGCCTGGTCGTCACCGCCTATCTGGTGACGCTCGCCGTCCTGATACCGCTCAGCGGCTGGCTGACCGCCCGCTTCGGGGCCCGGCGCGTCTTCCTGACCGCCATCGCCGTGTTCACCGTGGCCTCGCTGGGGTGCGCGCTCAGCACCAGCCTCGGCGAGCTGGTCGCCCTGCGCGTCCTGCAGGGGGCCGGCGGCGCCATGATGGTCCCGGTCGGACGGCTGATGGTGGTCTCCGGCGCCGACAAGCCCGACATACCCCGGCTCGTCTCGTACGTCGTCTGGCCCGCCCTTCTCGCCCCGGTCCTCGCACCGCTGGCGGGCGGCCTGCTCACCACGTATGCGAGCTGGCACTGGATGTTCCTCGTCAACCTCCCCCTCGGCGCCCTGGCGTTCGCCATCGCCTGGCGCCTCGTCGACGCCCCCGCCGAGGGCCCGGACGCCGCCGTGCCGCGCCTGGACCGGTGGGGCGTCGTCCTGACCTCCACCGGCCTCGGCGCGCTGACATGGACGGCCCACCTGCTCTCCGAGCCCGGGACGGACCTGGTGCCCGCGCTTGTCGCGGGAGGCGTCGCCGTGCTGCTCCTGGCGGTGGCGGCGCGGCATCTGCTGCGTACGGCCGAGCCGCTGATCGACCTGCGCACGCTGCGGGTGGCGACCTTCCGGGCGTCGGTGTCCGGGGGCTCGCTGTTCTGGATCGTCGTGGCGGCCGTGCCCTTCCTGCTGCCGCTGCTCTTCCAGGAGGTCTTCGGCTGGAGCGCGGTCGAGTCCGGCGCCATGGTGCTGTTCGTCTTCGTGGGCAACATCGCCATCAAGCCGGCGACGACCTTCCTGCTCAACCGCTACGGCTTCCGGCCGCTGCTGGTCGTCGCCACCCTCGGGGTCGGCGCCACCACGGCGCTGTGCGCCTTCCTCACCGCCGCGACGCCCCTCGCCCTCGTCGTCGTCCTCACCGTGATCAGCGGTGCCGCCCGCTCCCTCGGCCTCACCTGTTACCAGGTCATCGCCTTCGCCGACGTCCCGCAGGAGCGGATGCGCCACGCCAACACCCTCCAGTCCACCGCCCAGCAGGCCGCCGCGGGCCTCGGCGTCGCCGCCGCCGCGGTCGCGCTGCGCGCCGGAGGGCCGCTCGGCGACCTGCTGCCGGGACGGACGACCCCGGCGACCGCCTACGCGGTGGCCTTCTGCCTGCTCGCGCTCGTCAGCCTCGGCGCGCTGGCCGGCGCCCTGCGCCTGCACCCCACGGCGGGCGACGCGGTCCGCCGCCCGGCACCGCGCCCCGCGGGGCGCCGTGACCTCGAGCGCGCGTGACGAGGGCCCGCCCTTTCACGCACCGGCCGGTCCGACCGCCCGCGCCCCCTACCCGTAGTACTCCGGAGCTACGCGCAGGGTCGGCTCCCCGGTGGGACGCCAACCACACCACCTGATCCCTACCTTCCGTACCGGAAACACGAAAGCCCCCGGTACGGAAGGACCCCGTCATGGCCGTCATGGCGTCCCGCCCGCGCAGCGGCCTGCGCCGCGCCCTGCTCGCCGCGCTCGTCGCCGCCTCCGTCGCGGTGCCGGTGGCGGGCGTCGCCCGCCCGGCGGCGGTCCCGGCCCCCGCCCCGGCCGCCCTCGCCCCCCTGCGCGCCGCGACCCCCGCCGCGCTCCAGGAGCGCTACGCCGCCCAACGCGCCGGCATCCGGGCGGCCGAACAGGCGGCCGCCGCCCACGGCGACCGCCGACGGGCCGCCACGCTGCGCGCCATGGCCGACCCGGCGCGCCGCTTCCTCGCCTTCGACGGCCGCGACGGCGGACGCACCGCCGAGGTCCTCGGCGACCTCGCGCGCGCAGAGCGGATCGCGGTGCTGGTGCCCGGTTCCGACACCAGCCTCGACACCTACGGGCGGTTCCGGGCCGGCGCCGTGGCCCTGCAGCGGGAGCTGGGCGAGCGGGCCGCCGTCGTCGCCTGGCTCGGCTACGGCACCCCGGGCACCTTCAGCACCGCGGTGCTCACGCCGGCGCGGGCCGACACAGCCGCCCCCCGACTGCGGGCCTTCGTCGAGGAGCTGAGCACGGCCGTACCGGCGGCGAGGACCTCGCTGGTGTGCCACTCCTACGGCGCCGTCGTCTGTGCCCGGGCCGCCCCGGGCCTGCCGGTCGCCGACATCGTTCTCTACGGCAGCCCCGGCACCGGCGCCGCCGACCACGTCGGCCACTTGCAGACGCGGGCCACCGTCTGGGCGGGGCGCGGCGCCCGCGACTGGATCGCGGACGTGCCGCACATACGCCTCGCCCTGGGCTTCGCCACCGTCGGGCTCGGCACCGATCCGCTCGCGAAGCGGTTCGGCGCCCGCCCCTTCGACGCGGGCTCCGCCGGGCACGGCGACTACCTCGAGCCCCGCTCCACATCCCTGAGGAACATCGCCCGGATCGTCTCCGGAGCAACCCCCGTCGAGGAGGGCCGCCATGCGTGAGACCGTCCGGCGCATCGAGCGCGCCACCCCGCCCGGCCGCGACCGCGGCATCGACGCCCTGCGCGCCCTCGCCGTCCTCGGCGTCGTCCTCGGCCACTGGCTGGTCACCGCCCTGGTCGCCGACACCGGCACGGTGCGCGGCGCCAGCCCCCTGCAGCACATGCCCGGGCTGATCCCCCTCTCCTGGTTGTTCCAGACCCTCGCCGTCTTCTTCCTGGTGGGCGGGCACGTCGGCGCCGCGGGGTACGCCTCGGCCCGCGCCCGCGGCACGACGTACCGGCAGTGGCTCGGCGCCCGGCTGGCGCGGCTGTTCGGGCCGGTCGCCGCCGTGCTGACGGTGTGGACGGTGGCGGCGGGCGCGATGCTGGCGGCCGGGGCCGGGTACGCGACCGTGCACGCCCTGGGCAAGCTGGTGCTGTCCCCGCTGTGGTTCCTGCTGGTCTTCGCGGCGCTGACGGCCGCGACCCCGCTGGTCGCCGGGCTGCACCCGCTGTGGCCGCTCGCGGTGGTGGCCTGCGGAGACCTCGTCCGGCTGGGCCTCGGCGGCCCCGCCTGGCTCGGCTGGCTCAACGTGGCCGCCGGCTGGCTGGTGCCGTACTGCCTGGGCGCGGCCTGGGCGCGCGGCGCCTTCCCGGTACGCGCGACCGGACGGGCGCTGCTCGCCGGCGGCGCGGCCGCCACCACGGGCCTCGTCCTGTACGCCGGTTACCCGGCGTCCATGGTCGGGGTGCCCGGCGCCGCGGTGTCCAACCTCGACCCGCCCACCCTCGCGGCCGTCACCTTCGGCCTCGCCCAGTGCGGGGCGGCCCTGCTGCTGCTCGGCCCGCTGCGCCGGCTGCTGCGGCGGCCGGTGGCGTGGGCGGCGGTGGCGCTGGTGAACCTGGCCGCGATGACCGTCTTCCTCTGGCACCAGACCGCGATGATGGCGGTCACCGCCCTCGGCCTGCTCGCGGGCGAGGCCCTGCCCGGCCTGCACACCGTGCCCGACGGACCCGGCTGGGTGCTCGCCCGGCTGGCCTGGCTGCCGGTGTTCGCCGTGGCGCTGCTGGTGTGCCTGGCGGCCTTCCACGCCTACGAACGGGGCACCGCGGGCGGGCGCGGCGGGAGCCGCACCGTGCGCGGGCGGGGGGCCGCGCGGACGGCGGAGGTGCGGCGTGCCTAGAGTTGATCTTGTGCGGATGGGGGAGAAGGAACGGTTTGCCGCTGGGGCGCGCTCGACGCTGCGCGCCCTGGCCACGGGCCTGCTGACGATGCGGCGCGACCCGCTGCCGCGGCTGCGCTCGCTCGGCTGGCTGCCGCATGCCCACGTGGTGCTGATCGCGCTGGTCATCTGTCCCTTCAGCGCCGGAAACAGCAACGGGGAGTTCCACCAGAATCCGACACTCCGGATGCTGTTCGCGGTACTCCAGTCGGTGGCCGTCGTCCTCGCGCTGTCCCGCCCGGTACCCGCCTGGTGGCTGTCGACGATCACGCTCTTCCTCGTCGCGGCGCTCGGCGAGGCCGAGGTCAGCCAGGACCACCTGTGGCCGTGGGGCATCGAGGACATCGTCCTGCACACCCTCGTGCTGCTCCTCCTCGCCCTGCGGGTCCGCCCCCTGATCGCGGCCCAGGCGCTGACGCTGACCGTCCTGTCGGGGCTGCTCAACACCCTCTTCCAGACCCAGGACCACAACGAGGTCCTCACCCGCGCCCTCGTGCCCTTCGCGACCGCGGTCGTCGTCGGAGCCTCCCTGCGCATGAGCCGGGTGGCCCGCACGCGCCTGGTCGAGCAGGAGGTGCTCACCGCCGAGGAACGCTCCCGGCGCACCCTGCTGGAGGAGCGCAACCGCATCGCCCGCGAGCTGCACGACGTGGTCGCCCACCACATGTCGGTCATCTCCATCCAGGCCCAGGTCGCCCCGCACCTGGTCGAGAACCCGTCCGCGGACCTGAAGGAGAACCTCGCCGGCATCCGCCAGAACGCGGTCGAGGCGCTGACCGAACTGCGCCGGGTCCTGGGCGTCCTGCGCTCCGAGGACCCCTCCGCCGAGGGCGCGCGGCACGCGCCGCAGCCCACCCTCGACCGCCTGGCCGAACTGGTCGAGAACGTACGGGGCGCCGGCCTCGCCGTCACCACCGAGATCACGGGCGAGCCGCGCCCGCTGTCCCCGGGCGTGGAGCTGTCGGCCTTCCGCATCGTGCAGGAGTCGCTCAGCAACGCGATGCGCCACGCCCCCGGAGCCCGGGTGCGCGTGGGGATCGGCTATCACCCCTCGGGGGTCACGGTCCGCGTCGTCAACACCGCCCCGGACCGGCCGGTCGCGCCCTCGCCGGGCGCCGGCCACGGCCTGCTCGGCATGCGCGAGCGCACCGCGATGCTCGGCGGTGAACTCGCCGCCGGAGCCACCCCCGACGGCGGCTACGAAGTGATCGCCACCCTGCCCGTACTCTTCGCCGCCCCAGGCGCCCACCCCGTCGAGGACACCGCATGACCGCCATCCGCGTGCTGATCGCCGACGACCAGATGATGGTCCGTCAGGGCTTTACGGTCCTGCTCAACGCCGAACCCGGCATCGAGGTCGTCGGTCAGGCCGTGGACGGCGAGGACGCCGTCGCCAAGGTCGCCGAACTCGCCCCGGACGTCGTCCTGATGGACATCCGCATGCCCCGGCTCGGCGGCATCGACGCCACGCGCCGCATCACCGCGCCCGCAGGCGCCACCGTCAAGGTCCTGGTCCTGACCACTTTCGACCTCGACGAGTACGTCTACGAGGCGCTGCGCGCGGGCGCGTCCGGGTTCCTGCTGAAGGACGCCTCGGCCGACGAGCTCGCCCACGCCGTCCGCGTGGTGGCGGGCGGTGAAGCCCTGCTCTCCCCGAACCTCACCAAGCGCCTCATCGCCGAGTTCTCCCGCACGACCGGCGCCCCCCGCGCCCCGCTCAGGGAACGCGTCGGCGACCTGACGGAACGCGAGACCGAGGTCCTGTCCCTGATCGCCCAGGGCCTGTCCAACGCGGAGATCGCCGCACGCCTGGTGCTCGCGGAGCAGACCGTGAAGACCCACGTGAGCCGGATCCTGGTCAAACTGGGCCTGCGCGACCGGACCCAGGCCGCCGTCTTCGCCTACGAGACGGGCCTGGTGCGCCCGGCCGGATACTGACGCCTCCGCCGGGGCGGGAGTGATCATGGGGAGATGACTGATGATCCCTTTGCCGCGCCGCCGGCCGTGGTGCGGCTCGCGCAGTACACGAAGACCGACCAGAGCGAGATCCTGGGTGACGCCGCGGACCCCTTCGGAGTCGCGGACACCGGCCTGACGTGGCGCCCCAAGGACGAGCACTTCGGCATCAGGCGTGCGGGCCGGCTCGTCGCGCACACCGGCCTGGTGAGGCTGCCGCTCTCGGTCGGCGGGGCGGCCACCGAGGCGGTGGGCGTCGGCGGGGTGGCCGTCGCCGCCGACACCCGGGGCCAGGGCCTGGCCCGGCTGGTCATGGCGGCGGCCCTGGACCACGCCCGCACCATGGGCCCCCGCCACGCCCTCCTCTTCTGCCGGCCGCCCCTCGTCGCCCTCTACCGCCGGCTGGGGTGGCGGGTGCTCGAGGGGGACATCCACGTCGAACAGCCCACGGGCCCCGTGGTCATGCCGCTGTGCACCATGTGGACGCCCCTGCACGAGGACGCGCCATGGCCCGAGGGCCCGGTGAGGCTGCATTGCCTCCCCATGTGACCGCGTGGCCTGGCTAGCGCAGGCCCAGCGCCGGGGCGACCGTGCTCACCTTGGTGAAGACCGAGACCGGGTACTGGGCGTCGCAGTACTTGTTGCCCGTCGACACGATGCCGATCAGGACCCCGTCGGCGACGAGCGGACCGCCCGAGTCGCCCGGACAGATGCTGTCGCCCTTGCCCTTCGCGGAGGTGCCGCAGACCTTCAGCGTCGTGTCGGTGGTGTCGGAGTACGGCTCGCACGCCGCGAGCGGAGAGAGGGTCAGGGTGGCCTTCTTCAGGACGCGGCCCTGGGTGGCGCCGTCGGTGAGGCCCCAGCCGTAGACGGTGGCGGTGCGCCCGGTGGCGTACAGCGCGGCGTCCTTGTCCGTCGCGACGCGCAGCGGCTTGTACGGAAGCGGCTTGTCCAGGGTGAGGACGGCCGCGTCGTGCACGAGGTCGCTCGTGTACTGCGGGTCCAGCTCGACGGCGGTGACGCGCCGTTCCTGGCCCGCCGCCGAGAGCCGGTCGGTGCGCCCGCCGACCACGGTCATCGACAGGGGGCGGGGCGCGTTCGTCACGCAGTGGGCGGCCGTGAGCACCTTGTCGGGGGCGACGAGGGTGCCGCCGCACCACGCGCTGTCCGCGCCCGCCGGCGCGTCCGGGTTCTTGAGCATCACGGTGAACGGCGCCGCCTGGCTCGTGGTGGCCGAGCCGCCGCGGACGGCGGCGGCCGGAGTGGCGCCGACGCCGGCGACCGCCGTCAGGCCGGCGGCGGTCAGGAGGGCGGCGGTGAGGCGTCGGCCGTGCTGGGACATGTGGGATTCCCCGTTGTCTGTCGGTGCGGTGCCGGTCGGCCCGGCGGGTCTGGCCCCGAGCCTGGCCCGTGGGCCGTCCCCACCGCCAGAGGTGGCCGCCGATATGGGACGCCGGGACGTTGTACGGCCTCTGACCTGCGCGAACGGGCGAAGGTGGAACGGCGGGGTGGAACGGTCAGGCGGCGCGGCAGAGCTCTGCGGGGCCGGCCGGGGCCGAGGCGCGGGCCACGGTCGCGTGCACGGGGAGGGCGGTGGTCACGGCCTGCGAGCGGCCGCGCGCGAAGACGACGAGGCGCAGCACCGCGAACCGCGCGACCCCGGCGAGTGCGGAGGCGGACAGATAGACGACCTGCTCGAGCACCGCACCGGGCGCCGCCACCAGCTGCTGCAGGACGACCATCGCCCCGCAGGTCACCGCGTACGCGGCCGCCGCGGACCCGGCCGACTGCGCGTGCTGGCGCCAGGTCGCGCGTTCGCCGGCGCCGAAGGTGAAGCGGGCGTGCAGCTCGGTGGCGAGGAGCGTGGAGACCACGGTGATCAGGGCGTTGGCCAGGAACCAGGGAACCCAGGAGGCAAGGGCCACCACGGCGAAGCTGGAGGCGAGCCCCACCCCGCCGCCGCAGAGCACGAAGCGGGCGAAGGCGGCGAAGGCCCCCGGTGCCGCCTGCTGCCGGCTCTGTGCTGTCTCCATGATCCGTCCCCCTTTTGATGGCCCACCCCCGCGAGCGCGCTCGTGGTGTCATCATGGCGCATGGATGGCGCCATGGCGAGCCATTAATGGCGCCAAGCGTGGCGCCACGGTCTGCGCGGCCTGATTTGGCCCATAAAGAAGGCATTCGAAAAGAGGGCATTGCATAAAACTGCAGCCATCCGTATAGTCATGCTCGATACGGAGGAGGAACGACCGATGGCGATACGTGCCGCAGTGGCCGGGGCGAGTGGATACGCGGGCGGGGAGATACTGCGCCTGCTGCTCGGGCACCCCGAGGTGCGCATCGGCGCCGTGACCGGGAACTCCAACGCCGGTCAGCCGCTGGGCGTCCTCCAGCCGCACCTGCCGCAGCTCGCCGCGCGGGTGCTCGAGCCGACCACGGCCGAGGTGCTCGCCGGACACGACGTCGTCTTCCTCGCCCTGCCGCACGGGCAGTCCGCCGCCGTCGCGGCGGAGCTCGGCGACGAGGTGCTGGTCGTCGACTGCGGCGCGGACTTCCGGCTGCGGGACGCGGGGCAGTGGGAGCGCTTCTACGGCTCGCCCCACGCCGGCACCTGGCCGTACGGGCTGCCCGAGCTGCCCGGCGCCCGGCAGGCGCTGCGGGGGACGAAGCGGGTCGCCGTGCCCGGCTGCTTCCCCACCGCCGTCTCGCTCGCGCTCTTCCCCGCCTACGCCGCCGCCCTGGCCGGGCCCGAGGCCGTGATCGTCGCCGCCTCCGGCACGTCCGGCGCCGGCAAGGCCGCCAGGCCCCACCTGCTCGGCAGCGAGGTCATGGGCTCGATGAGCCCGTACGGCGTCGGCGGCGGGCACCGGCACACCCCCGAGATGAGCCAGAACCTCTCCGCCGTCGCGGGGGAGACGGTCAGCGTCTCCTTCACCCCCACCCTGGCGCCCATGTCGCGCGGCATCCTCGCCACGTGCAGCGCCAAGGCCGCGCCGGGCACCACCGCGCAGTCCCTGCGGGCCGCGTACGAGAAGGCGTTCCAGGACGAGCCGTTCGCCCGCCTCCTGCCCGAGGGGCAGTGGCCGGCCACGGCGTCCGTGTACGGCTCCAATACCGCGCTCGTTCAGGTCGCCCTCGACGAGGCGGCCGGCCGCATCGTCGCCGTCAGCGCCATCGACAACCTCACCAAGGGCACCGCCGGCGGCGCGGTCCAGAGCATGAACCTCGCCCTCGGGCTCCCCGAGGAGCTGGGGCTGCCGGCCACCGGGGTGGCGCCGTGAGCGTCCGCCGGATGATCGCGACCGTACTGGCACGGCTGGTGCCGTGCGACCCCCAGAACACCACGAGCACGACCGACGAGGAGATGCAGTGAGCGTCACCGCAGCAAAGGGCTTCACGGCCGCGGGCATCGCCGCCGGGATCAAGGAGAGCGGCGGGCCCGACCTGGCCCTCGTGGTCAACCAGGGCCCGCGCCTGGCCGCCGCCGGCGTGTTCACCGCCAACCGCGTCAAGGCCGCACCCGTCCTGTGGTCCCAGCAGGTCCTCAAGGGCGGTCAGGTCTCCGCCGTCGTCCTCAACTCCGGCGGCGCCAACGCCTGCACCGGCCCCGAGGGCTTCCAGGACACCCACGCCACCGCGGAGAAGGCCGCCGAGGTGCTGGGCCACAGCGCCGGTGAGATCGCCGTCGCCTCCACCGGCCTCATCGGCGTCCGGCTGCCCATGGACAAGCTGCTGCCCGGCATCGACAAGGCCGCCGCCGAACTCTCCGCGCACGGCGGCGAGAAGGCCGCCATCGCCATCAAGACCACCGACACCGTCCACAAGACCGCCGTCGCCCAGGGCGAGGGCTGGACGGTGGGCGGCATGGCCAAGGGCGCGGGCATGCTCGCCCCGGGCCTCGCCACCATGCTCGTCGTCCTCACCACCGACGCCGACGTGGACGCCGAAGGCCTCGACGCGACCCTGCGGTCCGCCACGCGGCAGACCTTCGACCGCGTCGACTCCGACGGCTGCATGTCCACCAACGACACCGTGCTGCTGCTCGCCTCCGGCGCCTCCGGCATCACCCCGGACGCGGCCGCCTTCGCCGAGGCCGTCCGCACCGTCTGCGACGACCTCGCCCGCCAGCTCATCGGCGACGCCGAGGGCGCCAGCAAGGACATCCGCATCGAGGTCGTCGGCGCGGCCACCGAGGACGACGCCGTGGAGGTGGGCCGCTCCATCGCCCGCAACAACCTCCTCAAGTGCGCCATCCACGGCGAGGACCCCAACTGGGGCCGGGTGCTCTCCGCCATCGGCACCACCTCCGTCGCCTTCGACCCCGACAAGCTCAACGTCGCCATCAACGGCGTCTGGGTCTGCCGGAACGGCTCCGTCGGCGAGGACCGCGACCTCGTCGACATGCGCTACCGGGAGGTCAGCATCACCGCCGACCTGGCCGAGGGCACCGAGACCGCCGTCATCTGGGCCAACGACCTGACCGCCGACTACGTCCACGAGAACAGCGCGTACAGCTCATGAGTACCCGCAAGCACACCGCCCTGCCCAAGGCCCGCACCCTCGTCGAGGCGCTGCCCTGGCTGACGCGCCATCACGGCAAGACCGTCGTCATCAAGTTCGGCGGCAACGCCATGATCGACGACGAGCTGAAGGCCGCCTTCGCCCAGGACGTCGTCTTCCTCCACCACGCAGGACTGCGCCCGGTCGTCGTGCACGGCGGCGGCCCGCAGATCAGCGCCCAGCTGGACCGGATGGGCCTGCAGTCGGAGTTCAAGGCCGGGCTGCGGGTCACCACGCCCGAGGCCATGGACGTCGTCCGCATGGTGCTGGCCGGCCAGGTCCAGCGCGAGCTCGTCGGGCTCCTCAACCGGCACGGCCCCCTCGCCGTCGGCCTCACCGGCGAGGACGCCCACCTGATGACGGCCACCCAGCACTTCGCCGAGATCGACGGCGAGCGGGTGGACATCGGCCGCGTCGGCGAGATCACCGACATCGACCCGAGCGCGGTGCGCGCACTGCTGGACGACGGCCGCATCCCCGTCATCTCCTCCATCGCCCGCAGCGCCGACGACGACCACGTCTACAACGTCAACGCCGACACCGCCGCCGCCGCGCTCGCCGCCGCACTGGGCGCCGAGACCCTGATGGTCCTCACCGACGTCGAGGGCCTCTACGCCGACTGGCCCCACAGCGACGACGTCATCAGCCAGCTCACCGCCAGCGAGCTGGAGCGGCTGCTGCCCGAGCTGGCCAGCGGCATGGTCCCCAAGATGGAGGGCTGCCTGCACGCCGTCCGCAACGGCGTCACCACCGCCCGCGTCATCGACGGACGGGTCCAGCACGCCATCCTGCTGGAGATCTTCACGGACGAGGGCATCGGCACGATGGTCGTCCCGGACCCCGAGGGGACGTCATGACCAACGCGGATCTCACCCGGCGCTGGCAGGGCGCCCTCATGGACAACTACGGCACCCCCCGCATCCCGCTGGTGCGCGGCGAGGGCAGCACGGTCTGGGACGCCGACGGCAACGCCTACCTGGACTTCGTCGGCGGCATCGCGGTCAACGCCCTCGGACACGCGCACCCCGCGATCGTCCGCGCGGTCTCCGACCAGATCGCCACGCTGGGCCACGTCTCCAACCTCTTCACCGCCGAGCCCACCGTCCAGTTGGCGGAGCGGCTGCTGAGTCTGGCCGGCCGGCCGGGGCGGGTGTACTTCTCCAACTCCGGCGCGGAGGCGGTCGAAGCCGCCTTCAAGATCGGCCGGCGCACGGGCCGCACCCACATGGTGGCCGCCGCCGGCGGCTTCCACGGCCGTACCATGGGGGCCCTCGCCCTCACCGGCCAGCCCACGAAGCAGGAACCGTTCCTTCCGCTGCCCGGGGACGTCACCCACGTCCCGTACGGGGACGTCGAGGCCCTGCGCGCGGCGGTCACCACCGACACCGCGCTGGTGGTGCTGGAGCCGGTCCAGGGCGAGAACGGCGTGGTCGTACCGCCCGAGGGCTATCTGGCCGCCGCCCGCGAGATCACCCGGGCCACCGGGACGCTGCTGGTACTGGACGAGATCCAGACAGGTATCGGCCGCACCGGGGACTGGTTCGCGCACACGTCCGAGGGCATCGAGCCCGACGTCGTCACCCTCGCCAAGGGCCTCGGCGGCGGCCTGCCCATCGGGGCCACCCTGGCCTTCGGACCCGCCGCCGACCTGCTGACACCCGGTCAGCACGGCTCCACCTTCGGCGGCAACCCCGTCTCCTGCGCGGCCGCCCTCGCCGTCCTCGACACCCTCGCGGCCGGGGACGCCCTCGCCCACGTCCGGCGCGCGGGCGCCCTCCTGCGTGACGGGATCGCTGCGCTGAAGCACCCGCTCGTCGGCCACGTCCGTGGTGCGGGCCTGCTCCTGGGTATTGTCCTTGACGAGCCCCTCGCACCAAAGGTGCAGCAGGCGGCCCAGGAAGCCGGTCTCCTGGTGAACGCGGTCGCACCCCACGTGGTGCGGCTGGCCCCTCCACTGATCATCACCGAGGATGAGGTGGAGACGTTCCTCCAGGCGCTGCCCGGCGTCCTGGACGCCGCCGCCGGCGGGGCACACGGGGAACGACGATCCGGAGACTGACGACAACGATGACCGAGGCGCAGGAGACCGAGCCGGGCCACGGCGGCCAGGCCGTGCCGCAGACCCGCACCGCACGCCACCGCCGGATCGTGGACATCCTCAGCCGGCAAGCCGTCAGGTCGCAGAGCCAGCTGGCCAAGCTGCTCGCGGACGACGGCCTGTCCGTCACGCAGGCGACGCTCTCCCGGGATCTCGACGAGCTGGGCGCGGTGAAGATCCGCAACACCGGCGGCGAGCTCATCTACGCGGTCCCCTCCGAGGGCGGCGACCGCACCCCCCGGGCCCCCCTCGGCGAGTCCGCCACGGAGGCCCGCATGGGCCGCCTGGCCGCCGAACTGCTGATCTCGGCCGAGGCCTCGGCCAACCTCGTGGTCCTGCGCACCCCGCCGGGCGCCGCGCAGTTCTTCGCCTCGGCCATCGACCAGGCGGGCGTCCACGAGATCATCGGCACCATCGCCGGCGACGACACCCTCCTCCTGATCAGCCGCGACCCGGCCGGCGGCCAGGCCCTGGCGGACCACCTGCTGAGGCTGGCGCAGAAGGAACGCTGAGGCCCGTCCCCGCCGCCCCCGCCGTCACGGCCGGGCGGCGGGGCAGGCCTTGGTGGGCGTGATCGAGGTACCCGCCCCCACCGGCAGGACGCGCAGTTCACGCCGGCCCTCCGCCGTGACCCACAGGCTCACCCCTTCAGACCCCGCCGCGTGGAGCTCACCGCACACGGTGGCCGACGGCGTGCGGACCTGTACGAGGCCAGCCGCCGGGCCGCCCGCCGTGGACCAGGCGGTGGCCACGGCGGCGAAGACCAGGACGACGCCCAGCACGCAGCACACGGCCGAGGCCTTCACGAACCGACTGATGCGCACCACCTCGCGCTCGGTCCACCGGCGCAGGGCCTGGCCACCGAGGATGATCTCGTCCCCGGGCCGCCCGTGCGACGCCCGCACGGCCAGCAGCGAACCCACGACGAGCACGAGGAAGGCGCTGCCGAGGAGACACGTGGCGGCCAGCCGGGCCGCCGCGGGCAGGTCCGCCAGGTTGTCCCGCCCCTTGAGCACCGCCAGCACCGTGACGAGCGCCGTCAGCCCGGTCAGTCCCGTCCGCCACCCCTCGGCCTGGCGGCGCAGCTCCGGCAGCTGGTTGAACTCCAGCTCCCGTGCCAGCTCCGCCCACCGTCGTTCCGTACGGGCACTGCTCATCGGCGGCCGCCGCCGTCCGCCGGCGCGACGGCACGCCAGCTGGCCCCGCACCCCATGAACGACACGTCGGCGGGCTGCTGCGGATGGGCGTAGCCGCACTCGCAGAAGAAGACCTCCGAGGAGAGGACTTCCGCGGCCGGATCGGGCGCACCGCCGCGGCGCTCGCGCCCGGAGAGGCGGGAGAGCACGCCCTTCGTGGCCCCGCGGCCGCCCGGGACACCACGGGGGAGCTCGGACACCGTCCGGCCCTGACAGCGGGGACAGTGCCCCTCGACGATCACCCGCCGGCCATCGGCCGAGGTACGGGCGGTGAACGGCGCGGACGCCTCCAGGGGCGGCGTCTCGACGTAGGGGACGTCGAAGTCGTGGCCGCCCACGGCCCGGTTCTCACTCGTGGGGACGTTCATCAAGCTCCAGTCCGAACAGATCTGCGTACAACTCCAGCCGCTGCCATACCCATGCTGCGCTCTCGCCCACCTCCCGTGCGGCGAAGCTCACGTGAGCCGCGGACACGCTGCCGCTGAGGGCGGGCAGGAGGCCGTCGAGATGGACGGAGAGGAGGGCGAGGTCCTGCCAGAGGGGGGTGACGTGAGGGATGTGCGGTGGGGAGAGCTGGGGGGTCGGCTGCAGGGGCAGGTAGGGCTCGATGCGCTGCCAGGTGTCGGTGACGGGTTCACCCAGACGGCCGGCCATGCTCACGAGGTCGAGCGGGGTGAGGGGTGCGCCGGGGGAGGAGACCCGGTGGTCGTCCTCCAGCGCGATGAGGTCGTGTGCGGTGGGGACGGCATCGGGGAGGCCGGCCAGTGCGTCCGGGGTGAGCTCGGGGATCAGGGCGCCGATCTCGCGGAGCGGGGCCAGACGGTCGTAGGAGCGGGCAGGGGTCAGATCCCGGTTGTGGGCGTAGCGGGCGAGGGAACCGGCGGTCAGGGGGCGCCAGCGGAGGGGTTCGAAGTACTTGCCGGAGTCGTATTCGTCGTCCAACGTTCCGCCTGACACCAGAATCCGCAGTTCCTGCCACGTGGGCGTGAAGCCTGCGAGCGCATCAGGCAGGAGAGGGGCGCTGAGCCCGAAGCGCGGGGCCTCGCGCCGGGCCACTTCCCACATGTCGCCAAGGGATTCGCCCAGTTGCATGCTCGCGGTGAAGAGTACTGCCGCAGTGGGCGCGACGGGAAAGTCGTTGCCATCCTCGCTGGGGTCGTCTCCCGAAAATGCATACCGCGTACGGGTGGGGAGGCGGTCCCACTGGTGGATGAGGTCCAGGTTGTCCGGGACGGAGATTCCCGCAGCACGGAGGTCGTCAACAGCTGCGGAGAAATCTTCCTCGTCCAGCCCGTACGGCTGCGCCAGCGCCAGGTCTTCCAGCGTGAGCCCGTCCTCGACCCGCTTTCCGCGCCGGTGAGCATCGAGCACGATGGCCGCTGTCTCTTCCGACGGAACGACCTCGCCCCGGGCATCGTCGGAGACGAAGCGCTTCTCATAGATGAACCCGAGCCGTGCCGCGCAGCCCGCCAGCCTGTCCTCGGCTTCCTGCAGAGTGGTCTCCCACCAATCCTCCCAATCGTCCGCGTCCTCCGGATCTTCTTCCTCGTCCCGCTCCGGCTTGAGCCCCTGCTCCGCGGCGGCAATGGTGGCTGCCCAGGGCAGGACCGGACGGCCATCGGGCTCGACGATGAGGTACTCCCGAAGGACTCCGAGGACCTCGATGTCGTCCCGGGTCCACGCGAGGACCTCGTGTTCGGCGGGGGGAGTCCAGCCGAGCCAGCGGAACTGCGAGAGGTGTTTCAAGACGTCCCGCGGGTCCATGGACTGTTCCCGGGCCACTGCCCAGATGTCCCAGGACCATCGTGTGCGCCGCGTCGAACGCGTATTTCCCTCCCCCTCCGTGACGTAGAGCAACGAGAGGTCCTTGCCGGTGCACACGTAGTTCTGGTGAGGTTCGGGAGCCTCGGGGACCGGCGAACGCAGCAGCGGCGCGTAGCGCACGCACGCGCGGGCCAATTCACCCAGTGTCCTGTGATGGATCTGCGATGCCCAGACCAAGGCGCCCAGGTCGTCCGGTTCCGTGGTGGCGACCTTCCGCCGCTTCTGCGTGACCAAGCCGCCGCTCAATGCCTCGGCCAACCAAGCGTCCAGTGAGTTCGGTTTCCAGTCGAGTGCTCCGTCGCGGACAGGCGGCGGTGCGACGGAGGGGTGGATGATTCTCAGCCTTCGCATGGATCGCAGCACATCGGCGACCGCGGTGCTCCGGCCGGCCGCCTGATGTACGGCGTTGCGCCAGTCCTGGCCGACCTTGTCGCAAGTGGCAGCATCTCCCGGGCCAGGTACGGGGAAGCCGGTCAATGACAGGGGAGCGGATTCCGAGGCCGGTGTATACCGCCTCCCGAGCACTGACGCACGCCACGGCCGTGCGTTCAATGTGATGCCGTGACCGCCGGCCGGCATCGCCTGATCCACCTGCTGGTCCGGCCGGAACCATCCAACCGCGTCCAAGGAGTGCTGCGATTCCCACTCGCGCGTGCGTGACGGGACCTGTATTCCTTGGCCGCGCAATACATCCCAGATCACCTGGGCAGTGGGCAGACTCTTTTCTTCCAGTGCCCAGAGCCACTCCATGGTGAGCCACGGCCACTCGGGAAGACGGCCGGCGCCCTCACGCCAGTTGTGCTTCGCCCAGCTCTCGTCGTACTCCTGCAGCTCATTGCGGTTCACGCTGAGCTTTCCGGCATGCCGGCCGGTGAGATTGAGGACGTAGCCGTAGGGCGTCTTGTTCGTCGCGATGCCGTCGCACAGGATGGCGCCCTGACCGTTCACCCACCACAGCACGCCCGGCACCGCCTCGTGCCCAGTGCGCTTCTCGCTGCTCTGGTAGAGCACCCCAGGCTCCCAGTGCTCAGCCGAAAGCGATCCGTCGTCGACCCTCAACACGAACTCGCTCACGCACACCAGATTCCGGAGCGTGTCCGCGCACGACACGGTGACCCCGCTGCGCAGATAGAGCCGTACGCGCGTGCCTCCCGCCAGCAGCCCGTCCCCGTCCTGGCTGTCGTCGTGCCGCCGGATGCGGAACAGGCTGCCGCTGCTGGGGATGTCGACCCGCAGCGCGTGGTCGGCCGGGATGCCGTCCGGGCTCACTTCCCGGGTCACGATCGACATCTCGTCGGCGAGCATGAAGTAGCTGAAGACGCCGATGCCGAACCGGCTGTTCGGGTAGAGCTGCAGGGAGGGGTCCAGCCGGAGCCAGCTCGCCTGCTCGCGCTGGAACGTCCGCGAGCGTTCGAAGCGGCTGCCGGCCCGGGTGAAGGTGTTCATGAGCTGTTCCTTGCTCATGCCGACACCGTTGTCCCGGCACTCGACGTACCGCCCGCGCTCGTCCTCGCCCTGGACGATGGTGATCTCACCGGCCCAGTCCAGCGTCTGCCGCCCCTTGAGCCGCAGGTACTTGCCGCGCATGGCGCGGTACCGGCAGGCGTCCATCGCGTTCTGGTAGAGCTCGCGCACGGCCAGCGCCCGGTCCCCGTACAGCTGGGTGCCCATCAGGAGGTCGCGTACCTCCGTCTGCGCCAGGTGGAAGCGCAGCAGCGGTATCTCGTACGCCGCACGTCCGTCCTGCAGCTGCGAGGGACGCAGGCCGCGCGCCGTGATGCGGGAGGGAACCGCGGTCAGGAGGTCTTCCTCGCTGCGGGGGAGGTCTTCGGCCGCCCTCCGTGCGAGGGAGGCGAGCCGGTCCGCTCGTTCGGCCGTCTCGGCCATGGCGGCGTGGAGCGCGTGGTGCCGGCAGGGCATGTCCATGTGCAGTTGGTCGCCGTCAGGCGTCCAGCGCAGGGAGTGCTGGGCCGCCCGGACGACGGCCTCGGGCCGCAGCGGGTCCGATACCGCCAGATGTTCGGCGACGATCTCGGGCAGGGTGCGCACGTCGGTCGCCAGGGCCGCCGCCAGCCGTAGCAGCGCGGCCAGCGGCCGGACCCGCAGCCGCTGCGGCCTTCGTCCCCCGGGAAGACGCACCATGAGGGGGGCCATGTCCTGGACGTCGTCCAGCGGCGCGTGCGCGGTGACCGCCGCCGCGAGCCCACGCAGCGCGACCGAGAGCTCGTCGCTCCGCGCCCCTTCGCTCTCGTGCGCGCCCAACACGGCGCGGGCCAAGGCATCCGCGCGCCCGGCGGGCACCGGCTGCTCGTCCGTCTCGAAGCGCTCGGCGATCCAGCGGTGCACCAGCCACAGGGAGACGGCCTGCGTGTCGTCCTCACGGTCCTGCAGCCAGCAGGAATCCAGCTTCCTCGTGGCCTGCGCGTGGTGATCCCAGACCTGCTCCAGATGCCTGCGGTGCGGACCGGCATCGGGGTCGCGTCGCATCCACGTCGGATCGATCTCCGCCGCCTGGCTCAGCCGCTCGGCCCACGCGGCCTCGTGCAGGAAGGGCGCGGCCAGGACCGCCGAGACCTCCGCGAGGGAGAGCTCGGCGCCCTCCGGCAGCAGGTCGACGAGGCCGCGCTGGAGCAGGCGTACGGGAAAGTCGTCGTCGGCCCACGGGTCCGGTAACCGCTTGCGGGCGTGGTGGACCGTACGCGCGCATTCCCCGACCAGCGAGACCAGGCACTCCTGCAGGTGGGACACGTCCTCGTGCGAGGCGACCCCCGCCGTGGCGAGCTTCCACAGCCGTTCGTCGAGTACCGCGGCTCGCCACTCCTCCAGCATGTGGCGCCCCTGGCAGATCTCCGTATCCCGTGTCTCGCGGTCGAGCTCGGTGCCGCAGCGCATCCACGCCTTCTGCGTCAGGCCCTGTCCTCTGGCGGCCTTGAAGGCGTGGGCCTTGGTGGCCGCGAACACCTCGTCCACGGTTCTCGGTGCCGACAGGGAACCGAGAGCCTCGGCCAGTCCCCGGGTGAAGAAGCTGCCGTCCGCCGTGAAACCGGAACGCTCTCCGGCCGAGCAGCCCGCCATGACGGCGAAACGTCCCGCGGGCGGGCCCTGCACGATGTGGCTGCCGAACGCCTCCCGCGTTCCGGACAGCTCGTCGCGGCAGGCATCCATGATCCACAGCACGGTTCCCGCCGCACTGGCGCGCAGGTAGGGGCTGATGTCGGCACGGAGAAGGGAGTCGAGGTAGGGCTGCTGCCAGTCGCCGTCCCGCGGTGCCCGGGCGTCCGCCGGCACCAGGTAGTCCACGCCGTTCAAGCGCACGCCGTGGCCGGTGAAGTAGAGGAGCAGCGTGCCACCGGCCGGAATCCGCAGGGCGGCCTCGTGAATGCCGGTGCCGATGGCCGCGCGCTCGGCCCCCGCCAGCGTGTCCACCTCGTACCCGGACTCCTCGAGGGCGGATCGCATGGCCGCGAGGTCCGCGTCGACCGCTTCGTCCAAGGGCTCGAACGCATCCAGCGCTCCGGGCGCCTGTCGGACACCGATCAGCAGTGCCCTTCGGGCGACGTCTTCCATTGGTCCCTCCCCAGTGCGGAGGAATCATGATGTCACCGGGGAGGCGGCCGTACGGGTGCACCAAAACAGGTCGGCCGCCCGAGGAAACCCTCGGGCGGCCGACCTTTACTTCACCGTCGGGACGGCGGGATTTGAACCCACGACCCCTTGACCCCCAGTCAAGTGCGCTACCAAGCTGCGCCACGTCCCGGTGCGACGTTCCCTCCGGGCTTTTCTTCCCGGTGAGGCGTGCAGGAAGAAAATATCCTGTTCCGCGATTTGATCCAAATCGGGGGTCCGGTGAGCGGTCAGCTGCGGAGCTTGAACGTGTGTGTGGGGATCTCGATGGTGTCGCCAGTCGCCAGCTGGAAGGTGATGGTGTCGCCGTACTTGTACTCCGCGCAGGAGGCGTACGAGTCATCGCCCGGCTCGGTGAGCAGGCTGCACTGGCCGCGGAAGGGGTCAATGATCAAGTAGATGGGTACGCGGAAGCGGGCGTACTGCTGCACCTTGATCGCGTAGTCGTTCCTGTCGTACTTCGAGGAGACGATCTCGATGGCGGCCATCAGGTCCTCGTAGGTGTACGTACCGCCGGCGCCCTCTTCGACGATCGCCACATCCGGGCATCGCGGAGGCTCTCCCGGGAACTGGATCAGCACGTCCGACAGGATGCGTTCCTCGGAGATGCCGCAGGCGTCGATGGCGTTCTGGACGCGACGGATCGTCCAGCTCTGGACGCTGCTCTGTGGCGTCATGATGATCCGGTCCCCCACCACTTCGATCTTGAAGCCCTCGATCACCGACGCTGCACGCTCGACAGCTTCTCGGATGAAGTCGTCCTGCACAGTCATGGCGAAACCTCCCCTGGTTGGGCACCCGGATAGTTGCATCGTAGAACGCTGTGCCGCCGCTTACTCGGCAACGATTCACCCCCGCGAGCTATTGACGAAACATACGGCGCACTGCATAGTTATGCCTACCAGTACATGCAGCACCGTAAGGAGGAACCGTGACCGAGCGCGTCGTACTCGCCTATTCCGGCGGCCTTGACACCTCCGTCGCCATCGGCTGGATCGCCGAGGAGACGGGCGCCGAGGTCATCGCCGTCGCCGTGGACGTCGGCCAGGGCGGCGAGGACCTGGACGTCATTCGCAAGCGCGCGCTCGCCTGCGGTGCGGTGGAGGCGGAGGTCGCCGACGCCAAGGACGAGTTCGCCGAGGAGTACTGCCTCCCGGCGATCAAGGCCAACGCCCTCTACATGGACCGGTACCCGCTGGTCTCCGCCCTCTCGCGGCCCACGATCGTCAAGCACCTCGTGGCCGCCGCCAGGAAGCACGGCGCGACCACCGTCGCCCACGGCTGCACCGGCAAGGGCAACGACCAGGTGCGGTTCGAGGCGGGCATCTCCTCGCTCGCCCCCGAGCTGAAGTGCATCGCGCCCGTCCGGGACTACGCCATGACCCGGGACAAGGCCATCGCCTTCTGCGAGGCCAAGGGCCTGCCGATCGCGACGACCAAGAAGTCGCCGTACTCCATCGACCAGAACGTCTTCGGGCGGGCCGTGGAGACCGGCTTCCTCGAGGACATCTGGAACGCGCCGATCGAGGACGTCTACGACTACACCGCCAACCCGGCCACCCCCCGGGAGGCCGACGAGGTGGTCATCACCTTCGAGCAGGGCGTCCCGGTGGCCCTCGACGGCAGGCCCGTCAGTGTCCTGCAGGCCATTCAGCAGCTCAACGAGCGGGCCGGCGCCCAGGGCGTCGGGCGGCTGGACATGGTCGAGGACCGGCTGGTCGGCATCAAGTCCCGGGAGATCTACGAGGCGCCCGGCGCCATCGCGCTGATCACCGCCCACCAGGAGCTGGAGGCCGTCACCGTCGAGCGCGAGCTCGCCCGGTACAAGCGGGGCGTCGAGCAGCGGTGGACCGAGCTGGTCTACGACGGCCTGTGGTTCTCCCCGCTCAAGCGGGCCCTGGACGGTTTCATCGCCGAGGCCAACGAGCACGTCTCCGGTGACATCCGGATGACCCTGCACGGCGGCCGGGCGGTCGTGACGGGCCGGAAGTCCGAGCAGTCGCTCTACGACTTCAACCTCGCCACCTACGACACCGGCGACACCTTCGACCAGTCCATGTCCAAGGGCTTCATCGAGATCTTCGGCCTGTCCTCGAAGATCGCCGCCAAGCGGGACCTCGCATGAGCGGGCAGCAGCAGGACGTACGCCTGTGGGGCGGCCGGTTCGCGGACGGACCCGCCGAGGCCCTCGCCAAGCTCTCGGCCTCCGTCCACTTCGACTGGCGGCTCGCCCCCTACGACATCGCCGGCTCCCGGGCCCACGCGCGCGTGCTGCACAAGGCCGGGCTGCTGACGGACGACGAGCTCACGCGCATGATCGAGGGCCTCGGGCTGCTCGAGGCCGACGTCGCGGCCGGCACGTTCACCGGCACCGTCGCCGACGAGGACGTGCACACCGCCCTCGAGCGGGGGCTGCTGGAGCGGCTCGGCCCCGACCTCGGCGGCAAGCTGCGCGCCGGGCGGTCCCGCAACGACCAGGTCGCCACGCTCTTCCGGATGTACCTGCGCGACCACGCACGGATCATCGGCGGCCTGATCGCCGACCTCCAGGAGGCGCTCGTCGGCCTCGCCGAGGCCCACCCGGACGTGGCCATGCCCGGGCGTACGCACCTGCAGCACGCCCAGCCCGTCCTCTTCGCCCACCATGTGCTCGCCCACGTCCAGGCGCTGTCCCGGGACGCGGAGCGGCTGCGGCAGTGGGACGAGCGCACGGCGGTCTCGCCGTACGGCTCGGGGGCGCTCGCCGGGTCCTCCCTGGGGCTGGACCCGGAGGCGGTCGCCGCCGACCTCGGCTTCGAGCGGGGCTCGGCGGGCAACTCCATCGACGGCACGGCCTCGCGCGACTTCGTCGCGGAGTTCGCCTTCATCACGGCGATGATCGGCGTCGACCTGTCGCGCATCGCCGAGGAGGTCATCATCTGGAACACGAAGGAGTTCTCCTTCGTGACCCTCCACGACGCCTTCTCCACCGGCTCCTCGATCATGCCGCAGAAGAAGAACCCCGACATCGCCGAGCTGGCACGCGGCAAGTCGGGCCGGCTGATCGGCAACCTCACCGGGCTGATGGCCACGCTCAAGGCCCTGCCGCTGGCGTACAACCGCGATCTGCAGGAGGACAAGGAGCCGGTCTTCGACTCCTGCGACCAGCTGGAGGTCCTGCTGCCGGCCTTCACCGGGATGATGGCGACCCTCACGGTCCACCGTGAGCGGATGGAGGAGCTGGCCCCCGCCGGCTTCTCGCTGGCCACCGACATCGCCGAGTGGCTGGTCAAGCAGGGCGTGCCCTTCCGGGTGGCGCACGAGGTCGCCGGCGAGTGCGTCAAGGAGTGCGAGACGCGGGGCATCGAGCTGGACGAGCTGACCGACGAGCAGTTCGAGGCGATCTCCGCCCATCTGACCCCCGAGGTCCGCACGGTCCTCAGCGTGCCGGGCGCGCTCGCCTCCCGTAGCGGCCGGGGCGGTACGGCCCCCTCCGCCGTGGCGGTGCAGCTGCAGGAGGTCAAGGCGGACCTGGCCCTCCAGCGGGAGTGGTCCGACCGGCGGCGCGGCTGACGACGACCCGCCGTGAGTGATACGGCGACGACCCGAATGAGACATCGACGTCTCATTCGGGTTATCGTCGTCTCATGAGCCTCGATCGTGAACGTGTCCTGAGAGCAGCCGCGGCCCTGCTCACCCGCAAGTCGACCGCCTCGATGGATGAGATCGCCAAGGCCGCCGGCATCAGCCGCGCCACCCTCCACCGCCACTTCGCCGGGCGTGACGCGCTCGTGCGCGCCCTGGAGGACCTCGGCATCGAGCTCTTCGGGCGCGCTCTGGACGCGGCGCGGGTGGACGAGGGCGACGCCTCCGAGGCCGTGCGCCGGCTGGTCGCCGAGGCCGAGCCCATCGCCGCGATGCTCGCCTTCCTCTTCTCCGAGAACCAGCTCTACGAGGGCGGGACCAACGAGGGCTGGAACCGGCTCGACGCCCGTGTCCACGCCCTGTTCCTCCGGGGCCAGGAGGAAGGCGCCTTCCGGATCGATCTGTCACCCGCCTGGCTCACCGAGGCCCTGTACGGGCTGATCGGCACCGGGGCCTGGGCCGTGCACGACGGCCGGGTGGCCGCCAAGGACATCAGCCGCATGGTCGCCGAGCTGCTGCTCGGCGGCGCACAGCGGAGGATGGAGCGGTGAGCAGCGAGATGACCGCCCCCCGGCCGGGCGAGCGGGAAGAGCTCCAGCCGCCGCGTCCGGGGCGCTGGCTCGCGCTGTCCGTGCTCGCGCTGGCCGTGCTGCTCGTCGCCGTCGACGCCACCGTGCTGGGTCTGGCGACGCCGTTCCTCAGCGAGGACCTGCAGCCGACCGGCACCCAGCTGCTGTGGATCGGCGACGTCTACTCCTTCGTCATCGCCGGTCTGCTCGTCTCCATGGGCAGCCTCGGCGACCGCATCGGCCGCAAGAAGCTGCTGCTGACCGGCGCGGTGGCGTTCGGCGCGGTCTCGGTGCTCAACGCCTATGCGACCAGCCCCGAGATGATGATCGCCGCCCGGGCGCTGCTGGGCGTGGCGGGCGCGACGCTGATGCCGTCCACCCTCGCCCTCATCCGCAACATCTTCCACGACCCCAGGGAGCGCAGCCTGGCCATCGGCATCTGGGGTGCCATGGCCTCCGCCGGTGCGGCCGTGGGCCCGGTCGTGGGCGGGTTCCTGCTGGAGAAGTTCTGGTGGGGGTCGGTCTTCCTGATCAACCTGCCGGTCATGGCCGTGCTCGTCCTCGTCGGCATCAAGCTGCTGCCCGAGTCCCGCGACCCCGCGCCGGGGCCCTGGGACCTGCTCAGCGTGGTGCTGTCGATGGTGGGCATCATCGCCGTCGTCTACGCGATCAAGGAAGGTGCCACGCACGGCCCGACCTGGCAGATCGCCCTGGTGGCCGCGGTGGGCGCGGGGGCGCTGACGTGGTTCGTGCGGCGTCAGCTCACCCTGGACTCGCCGCTGCTGAACATGCGGCTCTTCCATCACCGGGGCTTCTCGGGCGCGGTCATGGCGGACCTGCTGACCGTGCTGGGCCTGTCCGGGATGGTCTTCTTCCTGTCCCAGTTCCTCCAGCTGGTGCAGGACCGCAGCCCCCTGGAGGCGGGGCTCGCGGAGCTGCCCGCGGCGATCGGCGCGGTGACGGCCGGTCTGCTGGCGGGGCAGGCCGCCCGGCGCTGGTCGGTGCGGTCGGTGGTGGCCGGCGGGCTGGCGGCGATCGGCCTGGCGCTGGCGGTCCTCGTCGGGCTGGAGACCGACACCTCCTACCCCGTGCTCGGCACGGTGCTGCTGGTCGTCGGCGTGGGGGCGGGCTTCTCGTTCACCGTCACCGCCGACGTGATCCTCTCCAGCGTGCCCAAGGAACAGGCGGGCTCGGCCTCGGCGGTCTCCGAGACGGCCTACGAGCTCGGTGCCGCGCTCGGCATCGCACTGCTGGGCTCGATCGTCACCGGCGTCTACCGCGACTTCGCCGTTCCCCCGGGGGTCCCGGCGGAGCAGGCGGCCCAGGCCCAGGAGTCCCTGGGCGGCGCGGTCGAGTCGGCGGGCACCCTGCCGGCGGACACCGGTGGGGCGCTGCTGGCCTCGGCCCAGGACGCGTTCGTCGAGGGGATGCGGATCGCCTCCGGCGTCGGGGCCGTGGTGCTGCTGGTCACGGCGGTGGCGGCCTGGCGCCTGCTGCGCGGCCAACGGCTGGAGGAAGGGTACGGCGGCTGAGCCGGGCGCGGCTCGAATGAGCAGCAAACCGCACAGGGCCCGGGGCTGGCAAGCCCCGGGCCCTGTGAATTTTACCGGCGAGTAACTCTCTTGACGCGCTCCTGACGCACCGGAGAACATCCTGCCACCGGTCGACATTGTCGAACGTGGTTCGGACGAGGGCGTCCGTGGTCGGACGCCGTGTTCAAAGGAATCCCCACACCATGCGTCTGCGCACCACTGCACGGTTCCTGGTCGCCGCCGCGGCCACCGCCGCCCTGAGCCTCATGGGGCTCAACGCCTCCCCGGCCTCCGCCTCGCCCCTGGACATCCCGCCCAAGGGCGCCAACGACTGGTCCTGCAAGCCGGATTCGGCGCATCCGCAGCCGGTCGTGCTGGTCAACGGCACGTTCAAGCTGATGGTCGAGAACTGGGCCAAGCTCTCCCCGAAGCTCAAGGAGGAGGGCTACTGCGTCTTCGCCTTCAACTACGGGAAGATGGAGACCGCCCCCATCCCGCAGGGCGCCGCCGAACTCAAGGACTTCGTCGAGGCCGTGCGCGGCGCGACGGGCGCGGAGAAGGTCGACATCGTCGGCCACAGCCAGGGCGGCATGCTGCCGCGCTACTACGTGAAGTTCCTCGGGGGCGCGGACAAGGTCGACGACCTCGTGGGCATCGTCCCCTCCAACCACGGCACGAAGAACCCGCTCGCCATCCCGGCGGGCTGGACCTTCTGCCCCTCGTGCGTGGACCAGCAGGTCGGCTCCGACCTGCTGAAGAAGCTCAACGAGGGCGACGAGACGCCCGCCGGCCCGGACTACACGGTCGTCACCACCCGGTACGACGAGGTGGTCATCCCCTACACCAGCGCCCTGCTCACCGGACCGGCCGAGCGCCTGACCAACATCGTCCTGCAGGACAAGTGCCCGCTCGACCTCTACATGCACGACCAGGCCACCAAGGACCCGGTCGTCGCGCAGTGGGTGCTCAACGCACTGGGCCGCAAGGGCCCGGCCGACCCGGCGTTCCAGCCCCGCTGCCTCGGCGGGGCCTGAGCCTCCCGAAGCGGTGCGAGCCCTGTCAGGCCGCCTTGGCCTTGGTGGCGTACATGTCCACGTACTCCTGGCCCGACAGGCGCATCACGTCGCTCATCACCTCGTCGGTGACGGCGCGCAGCACATAGCGGTCGCGGTCCATGCCCTCGTAGCGGGAGAAGTCCAGCGGCTCACCGAAGCGCACCGTCACCGGCGCGATGCGGGGCAGGCCCTTGCCGCTCGGCTGGACCTTCTCGGTGCCGATCATGGCGAACGGCACCACCGGCGCGCCCGTCATCAGCGTCAGGCGGGCGATGCCGGTGCGGCCGCGGTAGAGCCGGCCGTCGGGGGAGCGGGTGCCCTCCGGGTAGATGCCGAAGATCTTGCCCTCCTCCAGCACCCGGCGGCCCGTCATCAGCGCGGCCACGCCGCCGTTGCCGCCGTCGCGGTCGACCGGGATCATGCCCGAGGAGCTGAAGAACCACGCCATCAGCCGGCCCTTGACGCCCTTGCCCGTGACGTACTCGTCCTTGCCGATGAAGAACACCTGCCGCTTGACGACCAGGGCCAGGAACAGCGAGTCGATGAACGTGGTGTGGTTTCCGGCCAGGATCACGGGCCCGCTGCCGGCGATGTGCTCGGCTCCCTGGACCGTCGGGCGGTACAGGACGCGCATGAGCAATCCGAGGAACGCCTTGAGCAAGATGCGGGACAACGGACCCTCCGGTCGTGGTGTTCGGTCAGGCGCGCAGGGCGCGGTCGTGACGATACTCGCGGGTACCCACCCCGTGCACATGGGGTTGACCGACTCGAAACAGAGTGTTGACGTGACTTTTCACTCCGTTCCGTTTCCGTTCTTCAACCGGGCAGTCGTACATGCATACGATCGCCCGGCCAGCGCAACACAATGCAACGAGGAGAGTTCATGCAGCAGGAGCAGCGGCCGGGCAGGCGCACGGTGCTGGGGGCCGCGGCGGCCCTCGGCGCGGGAGCGGCCGTCCTCGGCGGCGGGGCGGCACCGGCGATGGCGGCAGGGACGACGACGGAGCGCGGCGGCCGGGGAGGTTCGTACAAGGACCTGCCGGTGCCGACCGTCATAGGCCACCGCGGCTGCAGCGGCTCCCGGCCCGAGCACACCCTCGGCTCCTACCAGTTCGCCCTGGACAACGGCGCGGACGTCATCGAGCAGGACCTCGTGCCCACCAAGGACGGACACCTGGTGTGCCGTCACGAGAACGACATCACCGGCACCACCGACGTCGCCTCCCGCCCGGAGTTCGCCTCCCGCAAGACGACCAGGACCGTCGACGGCGAGGCCCACACCGGCTGGTTCACCGAGGACTTCACCCTCGCCGAGCTCAGGACGCTCCGCGCCAAGGAGCGCATCCCCGCCACCCGCCAGCACAACACCCTCTACGACGGCCGCTGGCAGGTGCCCACCTTCGAAGAGGTCCTCAAGTGGGCCGAGGAGCAGGGCCGCAAGCGCGGACGCCGCATCTGGCTGCACGTCGAGACCAAGCACCCCACCTACTTCCGCAAGGCCGGCCTCGGCCTGGAGGAGCGCCTGGCCAAGCTGCTGCGCCGCTACGGGCGCTCCGGCCGCAACGGCTACACCTTCGTACAGTCCTTCGAGCCCAGCAGCCTCCAGCGGCTGAACAAGCTCGGCGTCGACTGCCCCAAGGTCCTGCTGCTGGACGACCTCACCACCCGGCCCTGGGACTTCACCGAGGCGAAGGACCCGCGCACGGTCGCCGACCTGATCACGCCCAAGGGCCTGAAGTGGGTCTCCGGCTTCGCCCAGGGCATCGGCCCGTGGCTGAACCTGATCATCCCCCGGGACAAGAACGACAAGCTCACCAAGCCGACCGCGCTGGTGCGCGACGCGCACGCCGCCGGGCTGATCCTGCACCCGTACACGATGCGCAACGAGAACAGCTTCCTGCCGGCCGACTTCCGGCGCGGCAGCGACCCGAACGCCTACGGTGACGCGTTCGGCGCGTTCAACACGTACTTCGCGACCGGCATCGACGGCATCTTCTCGGACAACCCCGACACGGCGGCGCTCGCGCGGGACGCCTACCTCAAGCGCTGACGCACGGCGTCCTCGCTGCATGGGGCGGGCCGGCCGTGGCCCGCCCCGTACGGGTGATTGCCGGGTGAGGGGGAAACCGGCGGGGGAAGGGGCGACGTCCCCGACCTCATGACGCACAGCGATCTCCTGACGCGGCTCGGCCCCCTGCTCGAGGCCGAGTGCGCCGCCGAGGCGGCCGCGGCCGGCGGGCTCGACGCCGCCGATCTCGAACAGTCCGTCTGGCTGCGGCTGCTGAGCGACGGCCGTACCGCCGTCTCCGCCGCCCGGTTACGGGCCACCGTGCGCGCCGAGGCCCGCGCCGCCCGCCGCCGGGCGCGCCGGGAGGTGCCGTACGACCCGACCGCACAGCCGCCGGCCGGGGCCGGGCCCGGCGTCGAACAAGCGGTCCTGGACGCCGAAGCGGGCCGTGAGCTCCGCGCCGCCGTACGCCGTCTGCCGGGCCGCTGTCCGGGGCTGCTGGCCGCCCTGCTGTCCGGCAACGACCCGACCTACCGGGAAATCGCAGGGAAGTTGGGAATGTCACAAGGATCTTTGGGACCCGTACGTTCCCGTTGCCTGGGATGCCTGCGCAGAATGCTGATGGCAGAGATTGCGGCTCCTTGACCCGGGGGAAAGGAGCGATAGGCAACCCACCAGGGGAGGCAGGCGCACATGGGCATGAGCGTGACCATCTCGGCCGCGGCCGGGAACGATGCCGAGCAGATCCTCAAACTCCAGTACCTCTGCTATCAGAGCGAGGCCGAGCTCTACGGCGACTACTCCATCGACCCCCTCACCCAGACCCTCGACGACCTGCGCGCCGAACTGGGCGGCGGCTGCGTGCTCGTGGCCCGGCTCGGCGAGGAGGTCGTCGGCTCCGTGCGCGGCACGGTCGACGGTGCGGGAACCGCCGTGATCACCGGGCTCATCGTGCACCCGCGGATGCGGCGGCACGGTCTGGGCGGGCGGCTGCTCGCCGCGATCGAGGAGCAGCTGGCGGGGGAGTGGTCCGCCAAGCGGTACCGGCTCGCCACCGGCCAGCGCAGCGAGGTCAATCTGCGTCTCTACCGCAACAGGGGTTACCAGCCCACCCATACCGAGCGGATCTCGCGCACCCTGACCCTGGTCACCCTGGAAAAGGAAGCGGCGCCCGCCTTCGTGGCGAGCGCCTGAGCCTCCTGCAGTAGCCGTCCCCTCAGCGTTCCGCCCGGCGCAGCCAGATCATGGCGGTCACCGGCAGGATCACGGGGATGAACAGATAGCCCATGCCGTAGTCGGACCAGACCGTCGCGTCGGGGAAGGCGGACGGCTCGACGAGCGTCCAGGTGCCCACGATCAGGACGCCGGCCAGCTCGGCGGCGCAGCACACCAGCGCCGCCTTGCGGGCCGATTCGCCGCCGCGCACCAGGGAGTACGTGATGAAGGCGTACACCAGCGCGGCGGCGGCCGACAGTACATAGGCCAGCGGCGCCCGGCCGAAGTCCAGGATCATCTGCACGATCGAGCGCGAGGCCGCGGCGACGGTGAACACGCCGTACAGCCAGACCAGCAGGCGGCCGGGCCCCTGGCCGAGGTCGAAGGCGGCCCCGGACCCCTTCCCGGGCGTCGTGGGTTCGGACACGGTCAGCCTCCCCAGATGTCGTACAGCCGCACCTCGAGCACGGCCAGGATGACGGCGCCCGCCGCCACGGTGGCCGAGCCCCAGCGGGTCCGCTCGGCCAGTGACATGAAGCCCGCCGCCGGCACCGCCGCGGCCGCGCCGAGCAGATAGGCCACGAAGATGGCCGTGCCCTGCGCGGGCTCGTCGCCGCCGGCCAGCCGCACCACGCCGATGACCAGCTGCACCAGCACCAGCACCGTCACCACGGCCATGCCGATGAAGTGCCAGTCCTTGGTGGGCTGGTCGCGCGAGAAGGCGAAGCCGCACCAGGCGGCGAGCGCGAGGGCGGCCAGACCGGCCGCGAGCGTCAGCGCGCCGATCACCGTGACCCCCCGGCGACGCGGGCGGGCGAATGGGACGTGACAGGCATGGGACGACTTTAATCGTCCGGTGCGGGCGGGCCGCCCGCGGCCCCGCCTGTCCACCAGGTGATCATCGATGTCCGGCATTCGGACAGGCTTGGCTGATTCGCACGCACTTCTGTTTTACTTGCCCGCATGACCACGACGAGCACCCGCACCCTTGCGACCGAGGCGATGACGACGCCCGGTGCTGCTCGTTGCATGTGTCGAATGTGTGACCGCTGAGGGCCCCCGTTCTGTAGCCTCGCGCCCCGAAGCGAGACCCCGTGGACCCCGCGCCCCGGCCACCGCCGCCGGAGCCGGACCACCCGCCCCGCGTCACCAGGATTCCCCCGCACCGCGCTTTCGCGCACCCTCCGGGGGCTCCCATGCCGCGTTCCGCAATGAATGCCCGTGCCGGCACCACCACCGCCGCGCACTCGACAGTGACGGAAACCCCTGTGATCACCACTACGGGCCTGACAAAGGTCTACCGCTCAGGCGGCCGCGAGGTCACCGCCCTCGACGGCGTCGATCTGCACGTCCGTGAGGGCGAGGTGTACGGCGTCGTCGGCCAGAGCGGCGCCGGCAAGTCGACCCTCATCCGCTGCGTCAACCTCCTGGAGCGCCCCAGCTCCGGCACGGTCACCGTCGCCGGACAGGACCTGACGGCGCTGGCCGGCCGGGGTCCCCGCGCGGGCGCCGAACTGCGCCGGGCACGCAGCCGCATCGGCATGGTCTTCCAGCACTTCAACCTGCTCTCCTCGCGCACGGTGCAGAGCAACATCGAGCTGCCGCTGGAGATCCTCGGCATCTCCGGCAAGGAGCGCGAGCGCAAGGCCCTCGAGCTGCTCGACCTCGTCGGCCTCGCCGACAAGGCCAAGGCCTACCCCGCCCAGCTCTCCGGCGGCCAGAAGCAGCGCGTCGGCATCGCCCGCGCCCTGGCCGGCGACCCCAAGGTGCTGCTCTCGGACGAGTCGACCTCCGCGCTCGACCCGGAGACCACCCGCTCGATCCTCCAGCTGCTGCGCGACCTCAACCAGCAGCTCGGCCTGACCGTCCTCCTCATCACCCACGAGATGGAGGTCGTCAAGACCATCTGCGACTCCGCCGCGCTGATGAAGGGCGGCCGCGTCGTGGAGTCCGGCACCGTCTCCGAGATCCTCGCCACCCCCGGCTCCGAGCTCGCCGCCGAGCTCTTCCCCGTCGGCGGCGAGCCCTCCGGCCCCGACCGCACCGTCGTGGACGTCACCTTCCACGGCGAGGCGGCCACCCAGCCGGTGATCTCCCAGCTGTCCCGCACGTACAACATCGACATCTCGATCCTGGGCGCCGCGATGGACACCGTCGCCGGCAAGCAGGTCGGCCGGATGCGCATCGAGCTGCCCGGCCGCTTCGAGGAGAACGTCGTACCGATCGGCTTCCTGCGCGAGCAGGGCCTGCAGGTCGACGTCGCCGACTTCACCACCCCGGCACCTGCCGACGCGCTCCTGAAGGAAGGTGCCAAGTGACCTGGACCGAGATACAGCCGCTGCTGCGCGACGCCTGTCTCGACACCCTCTTCATGGTGTGGTGGTCCACCGTCTGGGCGGTCGTAGGCGGCATCCCGCTGGGCCTGCTGCTGGTCCTCACCGACCGGGGCGCCCTGCTGCAGAACGTCGTGGTGAACAAGGTCATCGGCGTGATCGTGAACCTCGGCCGGTCGCTGCCCTTCATCATCCTGCTCGTGTGGCTGATCCCCTTCAGCCGCATGATCGTCGGCACCTCCATCGGCCCCAGCGCCGCCGTCGTGGCCCTCGTCATCGGCGCCGTGCCGTTCTTCGCCCGGCTGGTGGAGACCGCGATCCGCGAGGTCGACCACGGCCTGATCGAGGCGGCCCAGTCGATGGGCGGCGGCACCTTCACCGTGATCTTCAAGGTGCTCCTCCCGCAGGCCCTGCCCTCCCTCATCGCCGGCCTGACCACCACGGTCATCGCCCTCCTCGGCTACTCCGCCATGGCCGGCGCGGTCGGCGGCGGCGGCCTGGGCAACCTCGCCATCACCTACGGCTACATGCGCCACGAGACCGGCCTGATGAACGTCACCATCGTGCTGCTCATCGCCATCGTGACGATCGTCCAGCTCGCCGGCGACCTGGCCGTACGACGCCTGACCCGGCGCAGCGGCCGCCAGGCCGCGTCCGTGGGCCTGCGCAGGCTCTGGGCCCCCGCCGTCCCCAAGCCCCGCACCGCCCCCGAGGCCGCGGAGGCCACCAAGGTCTCCTGAGCCGGGCGGCCCGCAGGGCCCCCACCCCCCACACCCACGAGCCCGGACCCTTTGCCGGGCGGCAACACCTCGTGAGAACAAGAAAGAGGCACTCTTCGTGCGTACCACCGTCAAGCTCACCGCCGCCGTCGCGGCAGCCGCCGCGCTGACCCTCGGCCTGAGCGCCTGCAGCGCCCCCTCCGACACCTCCTCCAGCAGCTCGAAGAAGGGCAAGGACGCCGACCCGGCGGCCAAGCTCGTCGTCGCCGCCAGCCCCACCCCCCACGGCGACATCCTGAACTTCGTCAGAGACAAGCTCGCCAAGGACGCCGGCCTGAACCTGGAGGTGAAGGAGTTCAACGACTACGTGCTCCCCAACACCGCCACCCAGAACGGCGACGTCGACGCGAACTTCTTCCAGCACAAGCCGTACCTCGACGACTTCAACAAGAAGAACAAGACGGATATCGTCCCCGTCGTCAACGTCGAGATCGAGCCGCTCGGCCTGTACTCCAAGAAGGGCAAGAAGGTCGGCGACCTGGGCTCCGGCTCCACCATCGCCGTCCCCAACGACGCCACCAACGAGGGCCGCGCCCTCAAGCTCCTCGCCGACAACGGCGTGATCAAGCTGAAGGACGGCGTCGGCGCCGAGGCCAAGCTCTCCGACATCGAGGACAAGAAGGGCGTGCAGTTCACCGAGCTCGAGGCCGCCCAGATCCCCTCGCGCCTGGCCGACGTGGACGCCGCCGTCATCAACGGCAACTTCGCCATCGGCGCCAAGCTCAACCCGGCCAAGGACTCCCTGGCCCTGGAGAAGGCCGAGGGCAACCCCTACGCCAACTTCCTCGCCGTGAAGAAGGGCAACGAGGGCGACCCCCGCATCGCCAAGCTCGCCAAGCTCCTCAACTCGGACGAGGTCAAGAAGTTCATCGAGGACAAGTTCAGCAACGGCGCGGTCATCCCCGCCTTCGGCGCCCCGAAGAGCTGACGGTACCTGACACTTCGTCATCAAGGCCGACCCGTACGGCCCAGGGCCCCGCGTACGCATTCGCCGTACGCGGGGCCCGGCGCTTGGCGTACCCACCCACCGATGCTGCATGCTGGTGCACCCGAGCACACCCGCAACACCCCCGAGCCCACCCGCCCCGGCGTTGGAGCAGCGCATGACTTCCACCTTTCCGGACATCTCCATCAGTACGGACCGGCTGGTGCTGCGCCCGTTCGAAGCCGGAGACATCCCCGCCCTCGCCGAGATGATGAACGACGAGCTCATCACGGCCTGGACCTCCGCCCCGTACCCCTACACCACCGCCGACGCCCGCGACTGGGCGCTGCGCCGGGCGCCCGGCGAGCGCACCTCCGGGCGCGGAATCGTCTTTGCGGTCACCGAGTTCCTCACCCACCGCCTCGTGGGCACCGTCCACCTCCGCAACACCGACTGGCGCATCCTGGCCACCGAGGCCGCCTACGCCACCGCCCCCTGGGCCCGGGGCGAGGGCTACGCCTGCGAGTCCGTCCTCGCCGTCGCCGAGTGGCTCTTCCGCGACCAGAAATTCGAACGCCTGGAACTGCGCACCGCCGCCGACAACACCGCCGCCCAGCAGGTCGCCCAGAAGACCGGCTGCGTCAGCGAGGGGGTCCTGCGCAGCGCCTGGATAGCACGCACCCGCACCGAGGACGCGGGCTGGACCGAGAACCGCACCGACCTCATCGTCTGGAGCCTGCTGCCCGAGGACCTCGACGAGGTCCGCGACTCCCCGGCCGGGGGCGGCTACGACTACGCCTCCACCTTCCCCGACTGGCGCTAGCCCCCTTCCGCCGCACAGCCCCGGCTGCGGTCCGTACCAATCGGGGTACGCTCAGCCTGCCCGTGCCGCCCCCCCGCCCGGGGGACCACCGACCCCAGACAAGCCCAGGAGACAGACGACGATGGCCGACCGGGTCACGGTGATCGGGTGGGACGGCTCACCGCTGACGGACGCGGCCCGCTCCGCCCTGGCCGCCGCCACCCTGGTGGCCGGCGCCGCCCACCACCTGGCCCTGCCCGAGGTGCCGCCCACCGCCGAGCGCATCCGGCTCGGCAGCGTCGACCTCGCCGCCCGCCGCATCGCCCAGCACCGCGGCTCGGCCGTGGTCCTCGCCGACGGCGACCCCGGCTTCTTCGGCGTCGTGCGCACCCTGCGCGCCCCCGAGCACGGACTCGAGGTCGAGGTGGTGCCCGCCGTCTCCGCCGTCGCCGCCGCCTTCGCCCGGGCCGCCATGCCCTGGGACGACGCCCAGATCGTCGTCGCCCACAGCCGCGACCTGCGACGCGCCGTCAACGTCTGCCGCGCCCACCCCAAGGTCGCCGTCCTCACCTCGCCCGGCGCCGGCCCCGCCGAACTCGCCCTCCTCCTCGGCCCCGTCCACCGCACCTTCGTCATCTGCGAGGAGCTGGGCACCGAGCGCGAACAGGTCACCGTCGTCACCTCCGACCGGGCCGCCGACCACACCTGGCGCGACCCCAACGTCGTCATCGTCATCGGCGGCTCCGGCATCCCCGCCGTGCGCACCGGCGGCTGGATCGCCGGCCGCGACCCCGGCTACCCGCCGGCCGTACGGGGCTGGGCCCTGCCCGCCGCGGCGTACGGCTCCGGGCTCGGCGAGGGCGAGTCGACCGAACTGCGCGCCGCCCAACTCGCACGGCTCGGGCCGCGCGTCGGCGACCTCGTCTGGGACATCGGCTCCGGCAGCGGCGCGGCGGCCGTGGAGGCCGCCCGCTTCGGCGCCGCCGTCATCGCCGTCGACCGCGACCCCGAGGCCTGCCGGCGCACCGCCGCGGCGGCCCGGCACCACGGCGTGCAACTCCAGGTCGTCCAGGGCACCGCACCCCAGGTCCTGGAGGACCTCCCCGAGCCCGACGTCATCCGCGTCGGCGGCGGTGGAGCCCCCGTCGTCGCCGCCTGCGCCGACCGCCGCCCCGAGCGCATCGTCGCCCACGCCGCCACCCGCGACCAGGCCGAGGCCATCGGCCGCGCCCTCGCCGAGGGCGGGTACGCCGTGGAGTGCACGCTGCTCCAGGCGGTGGAGTTGGACACAACCGCCTGGTCCGAGCGCGAGCGCGCCGTAGCCTTCTTGCTGAGTGGCCGTCGTACACACCCCTGAGGGCCGGGGGCCGGGCGGAGGGTAGGCTGGCGGATCGTTGTTGCAAGCCGCTCGGTGTCCGACACCACAGTCGTCAATGCTCCGAACGCACCCCCCGCTTGGCGCGTACAGGGCAGGGTGACACCGGACGGCACACAACGTGCCGCGAGGCATCCACGCTCGTTCTTGTCTATGGGCGTGAGCGGTTGGAAGGAGCACTACCGATGGGCGAGGGGTACGCATGACCGACACCGGCCGGTTCCCGGACGAGGGACAGCCGGAGAACGCAGGCGCACTGCCCGGCCACCCGCTTCCCGCGGACGCCGCAGCCCCTGCCGACACCGGAGTCCCGACGGCGCCCCCGGCGCCCGCCGCACCCCCTGCGCCCACCGCGCCCACCGCGCCCTCGACGTACGCCTTCCTCGAGAACGACGCCGCCGACGAGGACGACCTCCTGCTGATGCCGGGCGCCCAGGGCGCCTGGATGGAGCAGCCGGCGCCCCAGGGCGGTACGCACGAGACGGGCGGCCGCGACACGGGTTCGCTCGACTACACGGGCGTGCGCACCCCGCCGCCGGGCCAGGCCCCCGCGGCCGCCGCGCCGCCGCGCCGCCCGCTGCACATGGGCCCGCCCGTGCCCGACCCCTCCAACGGCGTCGTCCTCTCCCTCGCCGACCGCGGCCCGGCCGCCCCCCAGCAGCCCGCCGGCTCCCCGCAGGTCGCGGGCGTCGAGTACCTCGACGCACCGCCCGTCCCGGGCGCCGACGACACGGCGCCCCCCATGGCCTTCGTACCGCCGCAGAACACCGGTGTCGCCACGCAGGCGGCGCCCGCACCCGCGGTGGGGCACGACATACTCGCCGAACCCCAGACCGCGCCGGAGCCTGAGCCGGTGTCAGCGGTCGCGGTGTCCGCGGAGAGCCCTGCCGCGCAGGCCGTGCCCGGCCAGCGGGAGCCCGAGGCCGCCGCCGTCGCCGAGCCGCAGGCCGTGCCCGTGCCGGCCGCCGCGCCCCAGCCGCAGACGGCGGCCGTGGAGCCCGCCGTTCCGGCGCCCGCCGAACCGCAGCCGCAGCCGCCGGTCGGGGGCGTGGCCCCCGGCGCGGCACAGGCGTTCGTCGACCGCCTGGTGCCGAACCTCGCCGCGCAGCCCCCGGCTCAGGCACCGGCGCCCACTCCGGCCCCGGCCGCACCCGTGGACCCGCAGCCCGAGGCGCCGGTCGCCGTCGAGGAACCCCTGACGCCCGCACAGGACCCGGCCGCGGCCGTGCCCCCGGCTCCGGTCGCCGAAGAGGCGGCCGTGCCCGAGCCGCAGGCCGTCGTCGAGCAGCCCGCGCCCGAGGCGCCGGTCGCGGAGGCCGTCGAGCCCGTCGCGGTGGCGGCAGCTGACGCCCCGTCCGCACCCGAGCAGCACGACGTGGCCGTCGCGCCGGTCGCGACGCCGGCCGTGGACGCCGAGCAGCCCGCGCCCGTCCAGGCCGTCGTCGAGGCGGAACCGGCCCCGGCCGAGCCCGAGCCCGAGCCCGTCCCCGAGACCGTCCCGGCCCCGGCCGAGCCGGTGGCGGCCGCACAGCCCACGCCGGCCCCGGTCGTCGAGGCGCCCGTCGCACCGGCCCCCGACCAGCAGGTGCCCGCCCCGGCCCCCGTGGTCGAGGCCCCGATGGCCGAGGTTCCGATCGTGCCGGCCCCGGCCGTGGAGGTGCCCGCCGAGGCGCCGGTCGAGCCCGCGCCCGAGGCCCCCGTCGCCGAGGAGCAGCCCCCGGCCCCCGCCGAGGAGCCCGCGCCGCAGGCCGCCGCCCCCGAGGAGGCGGCTGCCGAGGAGACGGCTCCTGAGGAGGCGGCTCCCGAAGAGGTGGCCCCCGCCCCCGCGGTGCCCGCGCAGGGCGTCCCGGAGCAGGACCAGGTCCCCGCCCCGGTCCCCGCCGAGGAGACGCCGGCCGCCCAGGCCCCGGCGCCCGAGCCGGAGCCGGAAGCGGTCCCCGAGCCCGTACACATCCACCTGGTCCCGGCCGAGGCGGCCCCGGAGGACGAGGCGGCTCCGGCGGCCGACACCACGTCCGCCGACGAAGGCGAAGCCGCCGAGGCCGAGCCGCAGCCCGAGCCCGAGCCGCTGGGCCCCCCGGCCGTCGGCTACGACGAGGCCGAGCGGGCCGCCGTCCACCGTGTCATCAGGGAGCGGCGCGACATCCGCAAGGGGTTCCGTACCGACCCCATCCCGCACGAGGTGCTGCTGCGCGTCCTGGAGGCCGCGCACACCGCGCCCAGCGTCGGCCACTCCCAGCCCTGGGACTTCGTCGTCATCCGCTCCGAGGAGACCCGGCGGACGATGCACGAGCTGGCCGCCCGCCAGCGCGAGGCCTACGCCAAGTCCCTCCCCAAGGCCCGGGCCAAGCAGTTCAAGGAACTGAAGATCGAGGCCATCCTCGACACCCCGGTCAACATCGTCGTCACCGCCGACCCCACCCGCGGCGGCCGGCACACCCTCGGCCGGCACACCCAGCCGCAGATGGCGCCGTACTCCTCCGCGCTCGCCGTGGAGAACCTCTGGCTCGCCGCGCGCGCCGAGGGCCTCGGCGTCGGCTGGGTCAGCTTCTTCGACGAGCGCGAGATGGTCCGCGCCCTCGGCCTCCCGGAGCACCTCGAGGTCGTCGCCTACCTCTGCATCGGCTACGTCGACGAGTTCCCCGACGAGCCCGAGCTGATGCAGGCCGGCTGGTCCAAGCGCCGCCCGCTGTCCTGGGTCGTCCACGAGGAGGAGTACGGGCGCCGCGCCCTGCCCGGCGAGGACCCCCACGACCTGCTCGCCGAGACCCTGCGTGGTATCCGCCCGCTGGACGCCAAGGCGCTCGGCGAGGCGTGGGAGCGCCAGAAGCGGATGACCAAGCCGTCCGGCGCGCTCGGCATGCTGGAGATCATCTCCGCGCAGCTGTGCGGACTGTCCCGCAAGTGCCCGCCGCCGATCCCGGAGCCCGCGGCCGTCGCGATCTTCGCCGGGGACCACGGCGTGCACGCCCAGGGCGTCACGGCGTGGCCCCAGGAGGTCACCTCGCAGATGGTGGCCAACTTCCTGGGCGGCGGGGCCGTGTGCAACGCCTTCGCCAACCAGGTCGGCGCCGAGGTCTGCGTCGTGGACGTGGGCGTCGCGGCCGAGCTGCCCAGCACGCCCGGCCTGCTGCCCCGCAAGATCCGGCCCGGCACGACCGACTTCACCACCGGTCCCGCGATGACCCGTGAGGAGGCCCTGCAGGCCCTCGAGGTGGGCATCGAGACGGCCCGCGACCTGGTCACGGCCGGCAACAAGGCGCTGCTCACGGGCGAGATGGGCATCGCCAACACCACGGTGTCGGCAGCCCTCATCTCCGTCTTCACCGGAGCCGACCCGGCCGAGATCACCGGCCGCGGCACCGGCATCAACGACGAGATGCACGCCCGCAAGATCGACGTCGTACGCCGTGCGCTGGAGCTGCACAAGCCGGACCCGAAGGACCCGATCGGCGTGCTCGCCGCGATCGGCGGCCTGGAGCACGCCGCGCTCGTCGGCCTGATCCTGGGCGGCGCGTCCCTGCGTACGCCGGTGATCCTCGACGGCGTCAGCGCCGGCGCCGCGGCCCTGGTCGCCCGCGCCATCGCCCCCGAGGCGCTGGCGGCGTGCGTCGCCGGCCACCGCAGCGCCGAGCCCGGTCACGTCGCGGCCCTCACCAAGCTGGGCCTGCGCCCGCTGGTGGACCTCGACCTGCGGCTGGGCGAGGGCACGGGGGCGTTGCTGGCGCTGCCCATCGTGCAGAGCGCTGCGCGGGCGATGCATGAGGTCGCCACGTTCGACGCTGCGGGCGTGGCCGAGAAGAGCTGACGCCCGGTGGGCACGGCGGGACGACGGGCCGGTGCGGCCCGGTGGTCCCGTTGTGCCCACCCGTTCCGCCCTGCGGAACGACTGCCCACAACACGCGTCACGCCCCTTAAGGTGTCCTCACCAGCGCATTCGTACGAGGAGACCTGCCCATGGCCGAGCACGCCGAAGTCGCCGCCTACCCCGTCGGACTGCGCCTGGCCGGGCGCCGCGTCGTCGTCCTGGGTGCCGGCCAGGTCGCACAGCGCCGGCTGCCCGCCCTGATCGCCGCCGGCGCCGACGTGCTGCTCGTCTCCCCCTCCGCCACCCCCTCCGTCGAGGCCATGGCCGAGGCGGGCGAGGTCCGCTGGGAACGCCGCCGCTACCGCGACGGCGACCTGGACGGCGCCTGGTACGCCCTGATCTCCACCGACGACCCCGCCGCCAACGACGCCGCGTCCGCCGAGGCCGAGGCCCGCCGCGTCTGGGCCGTGCGCAGCGACGACGCCGCTGCCGCCTCCGCCTGGACGCCGGCCACCGGCCGCGGCGCGGGGGTGACCGTCGCCGTCCTGACCGGCCAGGACCCGCGCCGCTCCGCCGCCGTGCGCGACGCCATCGTCGAGGGGCTGCGCGACGGTTCGCTGACGGCCCCGCACTTCCGGGACCGGGCCAAGGGCGTGGCCCTGGTCGGCGGCGGCCCCGGCGACCCCGACCTGATCACCGTCCGCGGCCGCAGGCTGCTGGCCGAGGCCGACGTGGTCATCGCCGACCGCCTCGGCCCCCGCGACCTCCTGGACGAGCTGCCGCCGCACGTCGAGGTGATCGACGCGGCGAAGATCCCGTACGGCCGGTTCATGGCCCAGGAGGCCATCAACAGCGCCCTCATCGAGCACGCCAAGGCCGGCAAGGCCGTCGTCCGCCTCAAGGGCGGGGACCCGTTCGTGTTCGGACGCGGCATGGAAGAGGTCCAGGCCCTGGCGGAGCACGGCATCCCGTGCACCGTGGTGCCCGGCATCTCCAGCTCGATCAGCGTGCCGGGCGCGGCCGGAATCCCCGTCACCCACCGTGGTGTGGCCCATGAGTTCACCGTGGTCAGCGGCCATGTCGCACCGGACGACCCGCGCTCGCTCGTGGACTGGGAGGCGATCGCGCGCCTGCGCGGCACGCTCGTGCTGCTGATGTCGGTCGAGAACATCGGCGCGATCGCCGCGGCCCTCATGCGGCACGGACGCGCGGCCGACACCCCCGTGGCCGTGGTGCAGGAGGGCACCACCGCGGCCCAGCGCCGCGTGGACGCCACCCTCGCGACCGCGGGGGAGCGGGTGAAGGCGCAGGGCATACGCCCGCCGGCCGTCATCGTGATCGGCGACGTGGTGACGTCGGGCCCGGAGCCGACCGGAGAATAGTCCCCGTACCCGCACCACCGTTTCGCACAGCACGCACCACCCGCACCAGGACAAGGCAGCAGCTCCCATGGCCGAACTCATCACCATTGACGACCCCGACGACCCGCGCCTGCACGACTACACGGGCCTGACGGACGTGGAGCTGCGACGCCGCCGGGAGCCCGCGGAGGGCCTGTTCATCGCCGAGGGCGAGAAGGTGATCCGGCGGGCCCACCAGGCCGGCTACGCCATGCGGTCGATGCTGCTGACGGCCAAGTGGATCGAGGTGATGCGGGACGTCATCGAGGAGAGCCCCGCCCCCGTCTACACCGTGACGCCCGACCTGGCCGAACGGGTGACGGGCTATCACGTCCACCGCGGCGCGCTCGCGTCCATGCAGCGCAAGCCGCTGCCCGAGGCGGGCGAGGTGCTGCGGGACGCACGCCGCGTCGCCGTCCTCGAGAGCCTCGTGGACCACACCAACATCGGTGCGATCTTCCGTAGCGCGGCGGCGCTCGGCATGGACGCGGTCCTGCTCTCCCCGGACTGCGCGGACCCGCTGTACCGGCGCTCGGTGAAGGTCTCCATGGGCGCCGTCTTCTCCGTGCCGTACGCGCGCCTGGAGACCTGGCCCCAGGACCTGGAGACCGTGCGCGAGGCGGGCTTCCGGGTCCTCGCCCTCACCCCGGCCGAGCAGGCCACCTCCATGGACGAGGCGGCGCCGCACCGGCTGGAGCGGGTGGCGCTCATGCTGGGCGCGGAAGGCGACGGCCTGTCGCCCCGCGCGCTGCGGGCTGCCGACGAGTGGGTCCGCATCCCGATGGCCCACGGAGTCGACTCGCTCAACGTGGGCGCGGCGGCGGCAGTGGCGTTCTACGCGGTCACGACGGGCCGCCCGACGGCGTAACGGGGCCCGCGCTACCGCGCGGTGCCCTCGACCGCCGGCCGGGCTCCCTCGGGGAGCCCCTCCGGGGACGGAGGACCGGGGTCCGGGGCGGAGACGCGGGAAACGGTGGCCGGCAGGTCGCCCATGCTGCGGGCGGGGCCCTGGCAGCCCTGGGCGGCCGCGATGCCGAGGGCGACCAGCAGGGTCACCACCACGAAGACGATCAGGCGCTGACGCAGTAGCTTGCGGTCCGGCCCCGGGCGCCGTACCGCCGGGCGCGGTCGCCGGCCCGGGCGGGCGGGGCCCCGGTCGCCCGTGGCCTGGCCGCCGCCGCGCTGCGGCACGGGACGCCCGTCGGGCACCCGGCCACCGCCGGCCCGGGCGCCGGCCCCCTGCGGGGCATGCGCACCGGGGGAGCCGTGATGGCCGTGCGGCGCGTGCGGCCGCGGCGTGGGCGCGCCGCCGGGGCGGCGCTCGGTGCGCTGACGCTCGTACTCCGCCGCCCGCCGTGCCGAGGGACGGTCCGGCTCGCGGCGGGGGGACGGCGGCCGGCCCTCGCCGATCCCATGGGCCTCGCGCGCGGCGATCTCCTTCAGCCGCAGCGACAGCTGCAGCGTGCTCGGCCGCTCCTCCGGATCCTTGGCCAGACACGCGTGCACCAGCGGGGCGAGCGCGTCCGGTACGCCCATGAGCTGCGGTTCCTCGTGCACGACCCGGTAGAGCATGACCTCCGAACTGCCCTGCCCGAACGGAGAGTCGGCGGTCGAGGCGTAGACGAGGGTCGCGCCGAGCGCGAAGACGTCCGTGGCGGGGGTGACGGCGGCGCCCCGCACCTGCTCGGGCGCGAGGAAGCCGGGGGAGCCGACGGCCGTGCCGACGTGCGTGAGGGTGCTCGCCCCGGTGGCCCAGGCGATGCCGAAGTCGATGATGCGGGGGCCCTTGGGGGAGAGCAGGATGTTCGACGGCTTGAGGTCGCGGTGGACCACCCCCGCGTCGTGCACCGCCAGCAGGCCCTCGGCCAATGCGGCCCCGATGGAGGCCGTCTGAGCCGCCGACAGCGGCCCTTCCTCGTTCACCTTGTCGTGGAGCGAGGGCCCCGGGACGTACTGCGTGGCGAACCAGGGACGGTCCGCCTCCAGGTCCGCGGCCACCAGCCGCGCCGTACAGCCGCCGCGGATCCGCCGGGCGGCGGACACCTCGCGCGCGAAGCGGGAGCGGAACTCCTGGTCCTCGGCCAGGTCCGGCCGGATCACCTTCAGCGCGACGCGCTGGCCCCGCCGGTCGGAGCCGAGGTAGACCACGCCCATGCCGCCCGCGCCCAGCCGCCGGTGCAGCCGGAACGAGCCGACGACACGCGGGTCCTCGCGCCGGAGCCGCATCATCGTCATCTTCGTCCCCTACCTCCGGTGGGGCTGCCCCACGTAGCTTCCCGGCGTCTGACGTGGCACAGCTTACGGATTGACGGACGGTCGCGCTCAGAGGCCGCGCATGCGTCGGCGAGTGGATTGTCGGTGCCCGGCGGGGCGCCCGCGGCCCGGTCCGCGGGCGTCGGCGGCAGGTCACGGGCGCGCGGGCCGCCTCCCAAGGGGCCGCTGCCGAAGGGGGATTGACGGGGCGACGGGTGATCGGAGGGCGGCGGACGCGCGGGGGAGCGACCCGACTCGAACGTATGAAGCGGTGGTGGGCGGGGCCGCCCGGCGGGTGGAGACGGTCGCCCGCCGGAGTGGGCCGGAAGTGAGCGAAGTCACCGGTCCCCCCTCCGGGAAGACCCCAAGGCCAGGGGGGCCGGTCTCCACCCAGGGGAGTACCCCCGGGGCGCCACCCTCATCCTCCGGGAGAACCGGCAAGCGGTACGAGGGCATGACGCCCGCAAGGGGCCCCGCGCCTAGGGTTGAGGACAAGCGGCGGGCACGACACTCGTCCCCCGAGGCCAGGTGCCCGCCGCTCCACACATGGAGGGAGCGGGACGATGGCGCACATCGCGGGACGTACGGGCCACCGGGCGCACGGCCACCGGGCCACGGACGTCTTCGGCGAGCGCCCGGCCTCCACCCGCCATCCACTGGTCGCGGCCGCCATGGTGCTGCCGCTGGCCGCCTTCCTGGCGGTCGTCTTCGGCGGCTGGGACGCCGTCGTCCTCCAAGCGTCGTCCGTGGCCGGAATGCTGGGGCGCTGAGCGCCTCCCCGGCCCGGGAGAGCGGCCCGGGCCGGATGGCAGACCGGCCATAACCCCGTGGGGACGGGGGTGCGGCGGACGGCACGACGAGCCGGGTACCTGGGGAGGTACCCGGCCGTCGCGTTTGTCGGGGCAGGCCCGGACACCGGACGCGGACATACGAAAACGACCGGTGGCCGGAGCTCGAAGCCCCGGCCACCGGCCGAACAGTGTGCGCGATACTGGGATTGAACCAGTGACCTCTTCCGTGTCAGGGAAGCGCTCTCCCGCTGAGCTAATCGCGCGGGGAGGCCCGTGAGGACCTCGGTGGACGATACTGGGATTGAACCAGTGACCTCTTCCGTGTCAGGGAAGCGCTCTCCCGCTGAGCTAATCGTCCGGGACGCTGCGTGCGCGATACTGGGATTGAACCAGTGACCTCTTCCGTGTCAGGGAAGCGCTCTCCCGCTGAGCTAATCGCGCGGGAAGGTCCATGAGGACCCTGGTGGACGATACTGGGATTGAACCAGTGACCTCTTCCGTGTCAGGGAAGCGCTCTCCCGCTGAGCTAATCGTCCTTGGAGGTGGAGACGGGATTTGAACCCGTGTAGACGGCTTTGCAGGCCGTTGCCTCGCCTCTCGGCCACTCCACCAGGAGTGCGGGGGTTCGGGAAGATCCCCCAACTCGAGCGGACGACGAGACTCGAACTCGCGACATCCACCTTGGCAAGGTGGTGCTCTACCAACTGAGCTACGTCCGCATTTGTCTTTCCGGCCCGCTTCCGCGTCCCGGCGACGTGTTGAACTTTAGCGGATTCCGGCGCCAGCTCAAATTCCGTTTGCCCAGCATGCTGCGCTGATCGTTCACGGGGACGCCTCGCGGAGGACTCCCGCGCACCGCTCGCCCGTCTCCCGCACGGCTCGCAGACGATCTCCACGGGTGCCGCCATAGACTCGATGACGTGCACAGCCTCCCCCCGACGATCTCCCCGATGGCCCGCTTCGGCGGCCTCCTCGCCACCGATCTGCGCGATGTGACCAGCGACCCGGCGGCCCTGGATTCCACCGGCTGGTGGGCCGTGGTCGCGGACTTCGAGGGACACCTCACCTGTGCCCGCTTCGGCGACGTACGCCCCGCCCCGGCCCCCGCGCCCGTGCCGGACGGCTGGCGCGGCCCCGCGCCGGAGGACTGGACCAGCTCCCTGGACCGGGCCGCCTACACCGCGGGCGTACGGCGCATACGCGAGCACATAGCGGCCGGCGAGGTCTACCAGGCCAACCTCTGCCGCGTGCTCAGCGCGCCCCTGCCCGACCCGGCCGCCGCCGACGTGGACGCCCTCACCGCCCTCCTCGCCCGGGGCAACCCCGCCCCCTACGCGGGAACGGTCCGGCTGCCCGCCCACGGCGTGGAGGTGGCCACCGCCTCCCCCGAGCTCTATCTGCGCCGCGACGGGCGCACCGTGGAGTCCGGCCCCATCAAGGGCACCGGCCGGACCGCCGAGGACCTGCTGGAGAAGGACCACGCCGAGAACGTGATGATCGTGGACCTGGTCCGCAACGACCTCGGGCGCGTCTGCGCCACCGGCACCGTCACCGTCCCCGCCCTGTGCGCGCTCGAACAGCACCCGGGCCTGGTCCACCTCGTCTCCACCGTCCGCGGCGAGCTCGACGAGCGGGCCGGCTGGGCCGAGCTGTTCGCCGCCACCTTCCCGCCCGGCTCGGTGACCGGAGCCCCCAAGGCCAGCGCCCTGGGGATCATCGAGGCCCTGGAGACCGCGCCGCGCGGCCCGTACTGCGGCGGCGTCGGCTGGGTCGACGCGGACCGGGGCACCGGCGAGCTGGCCGTCGGCATCCGCACGTTCTGGATCGACCGGGCGGCCACCGGCGGCCCGGTGCTGCGCTTCGGCACCGGCGCCGGCATCACCTGGGGCTCCGACCCGGAGCGGGAGTGGGCCGAGACCGAACTGAAGGCGTCCCGGCTCCTCGCGATAGCGTCGGCGGCACAGCAGCCGCTAGGAGGGACGAAACGGTGAGAATCTGGTTCAACGGCGCACTGTGTGACGCCGACAGTGCCCAGCTCTCGGTCTTCGATCACGGGCTCACGGTCGGCGACGGTCTCTTCGAGACGCTCAAGACCACCGACGGCCGGCCCTTCGCCATGACCCGTCACCTCGCCCGCCTCACCGCCGGCGCCCGCGGCCTGGGCCTGCCCGAGCCGGACCTGGACGAGATCCGCCGGGCCTGCGCGGCGGTGCTCGACGCCAACCCCATGCCGCTCGGCCGGCTGCGCATCACCTACACAGGCGGCGTCTCCCCGCTCGGCTCGGACCGGGGCACGGCGACGCCGACCCTCGTCGTCGCCCTCGCCGAGACCTCCCGCTACGCCGACACCACCGCCGCCGTCACCGTCCCCTGGACCCGCAACGAGCGCGGCGCGCTGGCCGGCCTGAAGTCCACCTCGTACGCCGAGAACGTCGTCGCCCTCGCCCGGGCCAGGGAACAGGGCGCCACCGAGGCGCTGTTCGCCAACACCGTCGGCGCGCTCTGCGAGGGCACCGGATCCAACGTCTTCGTCGTCCTCGACGGAGAGCTGCACACCCCGCCGCTCTCCTCCGGCTGTCTGCCCGGCATCACCCGCGCCCTGGTCGTGGAGTGGACGGGCGCGAAGGAGACCGACCTGCCCCTCGACGTCCTGGACCGCGCCGAGGAGATCTTCCTGACCTCCAGCCTGCGCGACGTGCAGGCCGTCCACACCCTCGACGGCCGTCAACTGCCCGGCGCCCCGGGCCCGGTGACCGCCAAGGCCATGCGGATCTTCGACGAGCACGCCACCGCGGACCTCGATCCGTAAACAGGGTGACGCGGGGCCGCGGGGCCGGTACAACACGAACGTGACCACCACCCTGCGGCCCACCGCACCCGAACAGCGCACCGACGACGGCGGCCGGTCCCGCTCGTACGAGGTCTGCGTCAACGCCCGGCCCGTCGGCAGGATCGACCTCGCCACGGACCCGCGCTTCGGGCCCGGCTTCGGGCTGATAGCCCACCTCGCCATCGACGAGCGCGACCGGCACCGCGGCCGCGGCACGGTGGCCGCGCTCGCCGCCGAGGAGGTGCTGCGCGGCTGGGGGTGCGCGCAGATCACGGTGAGCGTCCCGGCGGGTGCGGCCACCGCCCTGGCGCTGGCGGGCGCGCTCGGCTACGTCGAACGCAACCGCAACATGAGCAAGCCGCTGGCCGCCGCGCCCGAGCTGCCGGCGGGCAGCGCCGCCCGCCCCATGACCGAGGCGGAGTTCGAGCCGTGGCAGCGGACGGCGAAGGCCAGGTACGCCGAGAGCTGGGTGGAGCGCGGCGTGACCCGCGACCGGGCCGAGGCCAAGGCCCGGGCCGACCACGCCGCGCTGCTGCCCGCCGGCGCGGCCACCCCCGGCGCGGCGCTGCGCGTCCTCGCGCACGACGGCGCCGACGTGGGCACCCTGTGGCTGTCGCTGCCCGGCGGCGAGGACGGCTTCGTCTTCGGCGTCGAGGTCGACGCCCGCCACCGCGGCCGGGGCCACGGCCGCACCCTGATGCTGCTCGCCGAGCGCGAGAGCCTGGCGGCCGGGGCCCGGGCCCTCGGACTCAACGTCTTCGCCGACAACACCCCGGCCCTGGGGCTGTACGCGTCACTGGGCTACGAGCCCACGCAGATCCACCTGTACAAGGTGCTGCACTAGCCGGTCAGGCCGGGTCGGCGCCGTCCTGGCCGGCCAGCAGCCGGTCGACGATCTCCTCGATGCGCTCCCGCAGCCCCTCCTGGCTCTTGCCGCCGTCCAGCCGCTCGCCGTCGATGACGTACGTGGGCGTGCCGGTCACCCCGATCGCCTTGCCCTCGGCCTGGTCGGCGTCGACGATCAGCATGTGGCGCCCGTCGATCAGCGCGGTGTCCACCTCTTCGGCGTCCAGGCCCAGCTCGCCGGCGATCTCCGTCAGCAGCCGCTCGCCCCGGGCGCCGAGCTCCTCGGTGCGGGCCAGCACCGCCTCGGCGTACGGCCACGCCTGCCCCTGCTCGGCGGCCTCCTCGGCGGCCTGTGCGGCGGCGTAGGCGTGCTTGTGCTTCTCCAGCGGGAAGTGCCGCAGCCGGATCTCGAGCCGGTCGCCGTAGCGGGCGCGCAGCGCGTGCAGGTCGTCCAGGGCCCGGTGGCAGTCGGGGCACTGCAGCTCGCACCAGACGTCCAGCACGGGGCGGACGGGGCGGGGGGTGTCGCTATTGCTCATGGGGCCAGTCTTCCAGCCCGTACGCACAGCGGTGAGCTCGGTCCGTGGGTGGAGGCGACCCTGAGGCGACCCGGAGTTCTCCCCGATCTCCCGGCCGGTCGTGGCACCGTCCGCCGCGGCAGGTGCAGGATGGATGCAGGAGCCACCATCGGCAGGAGGACCGGATGCTGACCTCGACCGTATGCGCCGCGGTGTCCGCGGCCGGCCTGGGCATCGCCCTGCTGACGGCCTACCGCAAGCGCTTCCGCAGTGCCGCACGGATAGCGGCCTGGTCCCTGATCCCCGTCGGCCTCGTCATGACGGGCATCGTCGACTGGGTCACGGACCTGGTGTTCAAGCCCACCGTCTGGGCCGGCTTCGGCGTGCTCGCGCTCTCCGCGCTTCTGTTCATGATCACTCGGGCCGCCGACCGCCGCACCGGCGGCACCCGCAAGCAGCGCCGGGAGGCCGCGGCCGGCGAGCGGGGCGCCGCGGTGGCCCCGGCCGCCTCCGCGCCCTCGCTCGGCCCGGCCCGTACGGCGGACCGCCCCAAGAGCAGGGGGACGCGGGGCTCGGGCGGCGGGGAAGAGGACTTCTCCGATATCGAAGCGATCCTCAAAAAACACGGAATCTGAACAACTCCCCCTCACGAGTGACACGTTGGTGAGTCCGCCCGGCGGGGCTGCGCCATGATCTGTCGGAGATGAACGACGAACCGGCCCAGATCACCGACGAGCCGCGCGGCTGTCTGTTCGCTCTCTCCCAGCCGCCGCTCATGTTTTTTCTCGCCTTCATCGCGACACTGATCCTCGTGACCGCCGTGCACGACCTCTACCGGTGGTGAGGGGCGCCCACCACCCGCCGCCCGTCAGTCCGAGGCCCCCCGGCGGCGCGCCCGGTAGGCGGCGACGTGGAGCCGGTTCCCGCAGGTGCGGCCGTCGCAGTAGCGGCGCGACCGGTTGCGGGACAGATCGACGAAGGCGCGCCCGCAATCCGGTGCCTCGCAGCGCCGCAGCCGCTCGCGCTCGCCCTCCACCAGCAGGAACGCCAGCGCCATGCCGCCGTCGGCCGCCAGGTGCTCGGCCAGCGAGGCGCCGGGCGCGAAGTAGTGCACATGCCAGTCGTAGCCGTCGTGGTCGGTGAGCCGGGGCGTGGTGCCCGCCTGGGCCACCAGCGCGTTGAGCAGCTCCGCGGCCTGCCGGGTCTCCGTGGCGTCGAACACCTGGACGATCCGGTCGCGTATGGACCGCACGGCGGCCAGGTCCGGCTCGCCGAGGGTGTCGATGCCGCTGATGTCGTGGCGCTCGACGAAGCCCTCCAGCGCGCCCAGGGCGTCGAGGTCCATGTTCAGCAGATCGACGATGGCGTCGAGCGTGCACCGGGTGTCGTGATTGATCAGCACGGAACGTTTCGCTCCCTGGCCGGATGGAGGTAGGGCGGCAAGTGTTCGACCGCGGGGAGCAGACTCTAGCGGCTCCGCAACGCGACGGCGCCGTCGCCCGCGGTGGATCCGCGGCGACGGCGCCGTCGTCGTGCCGTATGCGAGATGTCCGGATGTGGCGCGCGGCCTCCCCGAGTGGGCCGGCGCGCCCGGATCAGCTCCGGCCCGGCATTAGCTCTCCGCCAGGATGTGGGAGAGCTCGGTGTCCAGATCGAAGTGACGGTGTTCGGTGCCCGGTGGAACCGCGGCGTCGGTCCGCTTCAGGAACGACTCCAGGGCCCGGGCCGGGGCCTCCAGCAGGGCTTCGCCCTCCGGCGAGCTCAGGGCGATGCAGACGACGCCCTGGCCGTGGCTGCGGGAGGGCCAGACGCGGACGTCGCCGGTTCCGGTGGGCCGGTGCAGGCCCTCCGCGAGCAGGTCCCGGGCGAAGACCCACTCGACCGTCTCTTCGGCTCCGGTGTGGAAGGTGGCGTGCACGGCATAGGGATCGGCCGTGTCGTACCGCAGGCCTGCGGGTACAGGCAGTGAGGATTCGCTCGACACAACGAGGCGCAGGTGCAGCTCGCAGCTGACCGTGGTGTTCATAAGCGCCAGGGCCTTTCGCTCAGTGTGCGCTCGGGGATTCGCACGTCGGCGAAATCGACATGCCACCTACGGTGCCGTTGTAAACCCCTCTGACCGTTTTGAGGTCGTTCGTATACCTCGTACGGCCCAGTCGTCGCGGCGCACGTACGGCCGAACCGGTGACTTCGGGACCGTCGGGTACGTTGGGCCGTATGAACGCGGAGAGTGACGAGAAGAGACCCGCCGCTGCGGACGGTACCGACGAGCCCGAAAAGCCCCTCGGCTCCCGGGCCCCCCACTTCGTCAAGCGGTCCCGGACCCTGCACCTGAGCTGGCAGGTGGGCGTCTTCGTCGTCGGCCTGGCCGTCGTCGCCGCCGGGATCGTCATGCTGCCCCTGCCCGGCCCCGGCTGGCTGGTGATCTTCGGCGGCATGGCCATCTGGGCGACCGAGTTCGTCTGGGCCCAGCTGGTGCTCCGCTGGACCAAGCGCAAGGTCACCGAGGCTGCCCACCGCGCCCTCGACCCCAAGGTCCGGCGCCGCAACATCACGCTCACCGTGATCGGGCTCGTCATCGTCGCCGCGCTCGTCGGCGTCTACGTCGCCAAGTACGGCATCGAGATGCCCTGGAAGGTGTCCCGCTGACCACCGCCCGGCCCCTGACCAGGCACGGGTGGTTCTGGGCACCGCCTGACATGCGGTAATGTTTGCGGTGCGCCCGGGCGATTAGCTCAGCGGGAGAGCGCTTCGTTCACACCGAAGAGGTCACTGGTTCGATCCCAGTATCGCCCACATCACACCGAGGGTCCGCGAGGTACACACTTCGCGGACCCTCGGTTTTTCCGTCCCCGGAGAGGGGCTCGGGGGCCCGCCGGAAAGCACCCCCGGACGGGATTTGAACGAGACCCGCCGCGACCTGTATTGTTCAGTGCGTTCCCGGGGGAAACCCCGAGACACTCCCGGGCGATTAGCTCAGCGGGAGAGCGCTTCGTTCACACCGAAGAGGTCACTGGTTCGATCCCAGTATCGCCCACATGTCCGGAAGGCCGGCCCATCAACTGATGGGCCGGCCTTCCGCGTTGCCGTCCCTTCCTCATGCCCCGAGCCACCCCTACGCCGCGGCCGGCAGCCCCGGCCGCAGCGGCCATGCCGGATCGCACTCCTCGTCCGAGCCGTTGCGCGCGAACCATGCCTGCAGCCCCCGCGCCTGCGCCGCGTGCCACACCGCCTGCCGCGTGTGCAGCTCCGCCGGGCTCAGCCGCTCCAGACGCGAGGCGAACCGGCGCCCCACCGCCCGCACGACCTCCATCGCGGCCGTCGCGTCCGCCGCCGCGTCATGCGCCTCCGCCAGCTCCACCCCGTACTGCGCACACAGATCCGACAGCGTGCGACGGCCCTTGCGGTAGCGGTCCAGATGCTTGTCCAGCACCCACGGGTCCATCACGCACAGCGCCCCGCCCCCCAGGTACGACGCCAGCGTCGACGCCCGGTGCCGGCGCAACTCCCGGTCCAGCAGCGTCAGATCGAACGGCGCGTTCATCACGACCAGCGGTATGCCCCGTGCCGCGTGCCCCGCCAGGGCGCGCGCCACCTCCTCCATCACCGGCGCCGGCCACCGGCCGTACCGCTGCAGATGCTCATCCCCCAGCCCGTGTATGGCAGTCGCCTCCGCGGGCACGGGCACCCCCGGATTCACCAGCCAACGGGTGGCCATCGGCGAGGCCCCCGCCTGCGACTGCGTCACGAAAGCCGCCGAGACGATCCGGTCGCGCTCCACGTCGACCCCGGTCGTCTCGGTGTCGAAGGCGGCCAACGGCCCCTCGAACCAGCACTGCATGACACAACTCCTCGCGCTTGTACGGCAAATGGCGTGTTTCCCCTCCCCGCTCAGGTGATACCCGGCCACCCCGTCGCCCGAACCGCCGCTGTTTGCCGGGTAGTTCGCGTGGAGACAACACAGATGTACGACCCAAAAACCGGCGAGCCCGGAAGGTATTTCGGACATGGCGCTCGCTCAGCCCGACCCGGCCACGCCCACGAGCAGCCGGCCGCCCGGGCCGATGGCACCACCGCGCGGCACCCTCGCCACCACCGCGTGCATGGAGACCCTCCAGGTCGGCTATCTGCACGCCGTCGCGGCCGCCGCCGGCTGCTCCCTCGCCCAGCCCTTCCCCGACAACGGCATCGACTGGCACGTCAGCCACAGCGCCCCCGGCCACACCGCCGACGACGAGGTCACCATCAAGGTCCAGCTCAAGAGCACCTACCAGCTGGGACCCCTCACCCCCGCGCCCTCACCCGCCCCCCGCCCGCCGCGCCACCTGGCCGCCCACGCCCCCGCACACCCGCCGGAGCCCCGCCCTCCGCTGACGCCGGCCCCCTTCCCGCCCCCGGGGCCGACCTTCGCCTTCACCCTCGACAACGACCACCTGGCCAAGCTCGCCCGCACCCCTGTGTCGGTCCACAAGATCCTCGTCGTGATGATCGTGCCGCGCGCCCGGGACGACTGGCTGCGGGCCGGCCACGACCACCTCGCACTGCGGCACTGCTGCTACTGGACCAACCTCGCCGGCCACCCCGTCACCGGCCGGCGCAGGACCACCGTGCGGATCCCGACCTCTCGCGTCTTCGACGACCGCGCACTCTGCGAGATCATGACCCGGGTCGGGGCGGGAGGGAGACCCTGATGCACCGGCCGACCCAAGACCCCCGGCACCACCCCGACCCCGCCGTCCTCGGCGCCCTCCTGGCGCGCCACGGCTGGCGCCGGCGCGGGGGAGAGCCCGGGCGCTACAGCCGCTGGACCCCGCCCGAGGGCACCGGCACCAGCCTCCTCGTGCCGGTCGGCCGCGCCTTCCCCGACAGCGCCGACCTGCTCGCCGAGGCCCTCACCGCCCTCGAGCGCAGCGCCGCGCCCTCTGCCCGCGACATCCTCCTGGCCCTGCACCGGCCCAGCGACGAGATCCGCTGGTGGCGGGAGATCCCCGAGCCCGGGGCCCCGGCCGCCGCGTGGAGCGCCCAGGAACGCCTGCGGTCCGGCGCCCGCGCCCTCCTGCTCGCCGGAGCCCTGGCCGCCCGTGGCCGGGCCGGCTACCACGGAGCCCGCAGCCGCCGGCAGGCCGAGGCGGCCCTGGACCCCCTGCTGGTCGGGCCCGACCCCGAAGGCCGCCGGCTCACCGTCTTCGTCCCGGTCGAGCCCCCGGTCGGCGCCGTCACCGAGGGCGGCCGCCCCCTGGTGACCGCGCTGCTGCGCGCCCTGCAGGCGGCCCGGGACGCCACCGACTACCAGCGCGCCACCGGCCGCCCCGACGCCTTCGACGCCGCGGTCGAGGCCGGGGTGTCCCAGGAGCTCACCGAGGCCCTCGTCGCCCTGGTCGGCGGCGCGCAGGGGATACGCGTCGGAGTGGAGTGGGCCCCGGCCGCGGGCCCGCCCGAGGGCTTCGCCGCCCGCCCGGAACCCGTCGAGTTCTCCCCGGGCGACCTGCCCGCGCTGCGCGAGGCCGGCGCCCGGTACGTACGGGACGAGCCCTCGGTGCCCGTACGGCTGACCGCGACCGTGGTCCGCATGCGCCGCGAGGCGCCCGGCGGGCCGGGCACGGTGCGGCTGCGCGTCCTGACCGGCGCGGACGTCACCCAGGTACGGGCCACCCTCGCCGAGGACGACTACCGCATCGCCGGCCACGCCCACCTCGCCGGGCTCGCCGTCACCGTCAGCGGACGGCTGGAGAGCCGGGCCGGCTTCCGCCGGCTGGCCGACGCCGGCGGCGTGCTGCCCGTCCGGGTCGACGAGGCGGAGCGGGACCGGCTGCTGAAGTCCCTGCACGAAAACCTCGACCAGTTCGCGGAGAAGCACGACGCCGGATGACGGACCCTGGATAACCGTTTAGCGACCAGTGCGCCGGGCTCGGTACGATTCAGGCGCGCAGTGACCACTGCAGCGCCCCATACGTCAGGAGAGACCGGTGTCAGACGTCCGTGTGATCATCCAACGCGATTCCGAGCGGGAAGAGCGCGTGGTGACGACGGGCACTACGGCGGCCGACCTCTTCGCCGGTGAGCGCACCATCGTCGCCGCGCGCGTCGCGGGCGAGCTGAAGGACCTCGCGTACGTCGTCGCCGACGGCGAGGAGATCGAGCCCGTCGAGGTCTCCTCCGAGGACGGCCTCAACATCCTGCGCCACTCGACGGCCCACGTCATGGCCCAGGCCGTGCAGGAGCTCTTCCCCGAGGCCAAGCTGGGCATCGGCCCGCCGGTCAAGGACGGCTTCTACTACGACTTCGACGTCGAGAAGCCCTTCACTCCCGATGACCTCAAGCTCATCGAGAAGAAGATGCAGGAGATCCAGAAGCGCGGTCAGCGCTTCTCGCGCCGCGTCGTCACCGACGACGCCGCCCGCGAGGAGCTGGCCGACGAGCCGTACAAGCTCGAGCTGATCGGCCTCAAGGGCTCGGCCTCGCACGACGACGGCGCGGACGTCGAGGTGGGCGCGGGCGAGCTCACCATCTACGACAACCTCGACCCGAAGACCGGCGACCTGTGCTGGCGCGATCTGTGTCGCGGTCCGCACCTGCCGACGACCCGGATGATTCCGGCGTTCAAGCTGATGCGCAACGCCGCCGCGTACTGGCGCGGCAGCGAGAAAAACCCCATGTTGCAGCGCATCTACGGCACCGCCTGGCCGTCGAAGGACGAGCTGAAGGCGCACCTGGAGTTCCTGGCCGAGGCCGAGAAGCGCGACCACCGCAAGCTCGGCAACGAGCTCGACCTGTTCTCCGTTCCTGAGCAGATCGGTTCGGGCCTGGCGGTCTTCCACCCCAAGGGCGGCATCATCCGCCGTGTCATGGAGGACTACTCCCGCAGCAAGCACGAAGAGGCGGGCTACGAGTTCGTCTACACCCCGCACGCCACCAAGGGGAAGCTCTTCGAGACCTCGGGTCACCTGGACTGGTACGCCGACGGCATGTACCCGCCCATGCAGCTCGACGAGGGCGTGGACTACTACCTCAAGCCCATGAACTGCCCCATGCACAACCTGATCTTCGACGCCCGGGGACGCTCCTACCGTGAGCTGCCGCTGCGCATGTTCGAATTCGGGACCGTGTACCGGTACGAGAAGTCGGGCGTCGTGCATGGCCTGACCCGTGCCCGCGGCTTCACGCAGGACGACGCGCACATCTACTGCACCCGTGAGCAGATGGGCGAGGAGCTCGACCGGACGCTCACCTTCGTCCTGGACCTGCTGCGCGACTACGGTCTGAACGACTTCTACCTCGAGCTGTCCACGAAGGACCCCGAGAAGTTCGTCGGCTCGGACGAGGCGTGGGAGGAGGCCACCGAGACCCTGCGCAAGGTCGCGGAGAAGCAGGGCCTCGAGCTCGTCGCCGACCCGGGCGGCGCGGCCTTCTACGGCCCGAAGATCTCGGTGCAGGCGCGTGACGCCATCGGCCGCACCTGGCAGATGTCGACCATCCAGCTGGACTTCAACCTGCCGGAGCGCTTCGACCTGGAGTACACGGCCGCCGACGGCACGAAGCAGCGCCCGGTCATGATCCACCGTGCGCTGTTCGGCTCGATCGAGCGCTTCTTCGCCGTCCTGCTGGAGCACTATGCGGGTGCGTTCCCGGCGTGGCTGGCCCCGGTCCAGGCGACGGGCATCCCGATCGGCGACGCGCACGTCGAGTACCTGCAGGAGTTCGCCGCTGAGGCGAAGAAGAAGGGCCTGCGGGTCGAGGTGGATGCCTCCTCGGACCGCATGCAGAAGAAGATCCGGAACGCGCAGAAGTCCAAGGTGCCGTTCATGATCATCGCGGGTGACGAGGACGTGGCCAACGGTGCGGTGAGCTTCCGCTACCGCGACGGTTCGCAGGAGAACGGCATCCCGCGTGACCAGGCGATCGCGAAGCTCGTTGACGTGGTGGAGCGCCGCGTACAGGTGTGACGTGTTCTCCGCGTCAGCGGAGGTGACCCGGACGCCATCGGTCGGACCTGGCAGATGACGACCTGCTCCCCGCGCAGGCGGGGGTGAACCCGACCTTTGCCGTGGGCCGCACCTGCCTACGACGTTGCTCCCCGCCCACGCGGGGTTAGAGGGGCGGCCCGCCAGGGCCGCCCCTCGTCGTGTCCGCCCCGGGGAATATGCTTGCCCGCATGACGAGTGAGCCGGAGCAGCAGTTCGGAGTGGGGGCGCCGGACGCCTTCCAGCGCCTGTGGACGCCCCATCGGATGGCGTACATCCAGGGGGAGAACAAGCCCACCGGTCCGGGCGCCGACGACGGCTGCCCGTTCTGCTCGATCCCGGCGAAGAGCGATGAGGACGGGCTGATCATCGCCCGGGGCGAGCTCGTCTACGCCGTCCTCAATCTTTACCCCTACAACGGCGGCCACTGCATGATCGTGCCGTTCCGGCACGTCGCCGACTACACCGACCTGGACGAGGCGGAGACGGCCGAGCTCGCCGACTTCACCAAGCGTGCGATGCGTGCGCTGCGCGCCGCCTCCGGGGCGCACGGCTTCAACGTGGGGATGAACCAGGGGACGACCGCCGGCGCAGGCATCGCCGCCCATCTGCACCAGCACATCGTGCCGCGCTGGGGTGGCGACACCAATTTCATGCCGGTCGTCGGCCACACCAAGGTGCTGCCCCAACTCCTCGCGGACACGCGGAAGATGCTCGCGGACGTCTGGCCGACCGTCTAGTCGTGGCCGTACGCTGTCGGAATGGTGGTCGTATGACGACCGGACATGACACACCCGAGCAAAATCGGGCAAATCACACCAATTCTTTCTAAAGAAGCTCTAATGGGACGGTGACTTTCCTTCACCGTCGCACCGTGCTGCGCGCGGCCATGGGCAGCGCCATGGCCGGGGCCGCCGGGACCGCCGCCTCGGGGTGCGGCGGGGACCGGACGGCCACCGGCTCGCGGGCGCGTACGCCGACGGCCGCGGGGACGTCCGCTGCCGCGGCCGCCCGGCCGTCGATGCCGCCCGGGCCGCCGCTGCTGCTGCCCAGGCTGCCGTCGGGGCTGCCGGTGCAGATCGAGCACGGTCCCCGCAACAACCGGGCGGTGGCCCTGACCTTCCACGGCCAGGGGGACCGGAAGTCCACCACCGCGCTGCTGACGGAGGCCGAACGGGCCGGGGCCCGGATCACCGTGCTCGCCGTCGGCCAGTGGCTCGACGCCGAGCCCCAGCTCGCGCGGCGGGTGCTCGACGGCGGGCACGAGCTCGGCAATCACACGATGCGGCACTTGAGCATCTGCTCGATGCCGGCCAAGGCCGCCTACGCCGAGATCACGGAGTGCGCGGACCGGCTGCGCAGGCTCACGGGCGGCATCGGCCGCTGGTTCCGTCCCTCCCGTGCGAAGCGGGCCACCGACGAGGTGGTGCGTCTGGCACGCAAGGCGGGGTACCCGCACATCCTGTCGTACGACGTGGACTCCCTCGACTTCACCGACCCGGGGGCCGAGGCGGTCCGGCGTACCGTGCTCGGCGCGGTACGGCCCGGCTCGGTCGTGAGTCTGCACTTCGGGCACGCCGGCACGGTCGCCGCGCTGCCCGCGATCCTCGACGGCCTCCACCGCCGCGGTCTGCGTGCGGTGACGACTACGGAGCTGCTGACCCGATGATCCCGTTCTCGCATCACCGTTCCCGTCCCCGTACCCCCTCCCGCACACGTGGAGTGCGCACGGCCGCGCTCGTGACGGCGGCCTGCGCCCTGCTGGCGGCGTCCGGCTGCGGTGGCGGCAGGGACGAGGGGGCAGTGAGCCGGCCGCAACAGGGCACGCACAGTCAGGGCGCGGCGCGCGGGGTCCCGCAGGGGCTGCCGGGGATGCCGCCGCTGCTGGATCCGAACGACCTGTACGCGGCGGACCGGCCGAACGCCCTGTCGCCGGTGGTGAAGGACTTCCCGTCGCGGGTGTATGTGCCCAACACGGAGTCGGACACGGTCAGCGTCATCGATCCCAGGACGTACAAGGTCATCGAGACCATCCCGGTGGGCAACCAGCCCCAGCATGTCGTCCCCTCCTGGGACATGAAGACGCTGTGGGTCAACAACGACCGCGGGCACACGCTCACGCCCATCGACCCGGCCACCGGCAAGCCGGGCAAGACGGTCGACGTGCACGACCCGTACAACCTCTACTTCACCCCCGACGGCAAATACGCGGTGGTGATGGCGTCGATGGACCGGGAGCTGGTCTTCCGGGAGGCGCACACGATGAAGCGGATGAAGACCGAGCACGTGAACTGCCTGGGGGTCAACCACGCCGACTTCTCGCCGGACGGGCGGTACTTCATCGTCTCGTGCGAGTTCTCCGGGGAGCTGCTGAAGGTCGACACGGCCCGGATGAAGGTGATCGACAAGCAGAAGCTGCCCTTCGACGGGGCGATGCCGCAGGACGTGAAGATCTCCTCGGACGGCAGGACCTGGTACGTGGCGGACATGATGGCCGACGGCGTGTGGGTGCTGGACGGCGACAAGTTCGGCGAGCCGTGGCTGATGCCGACGGGCAAGGGCGCGCATGGGCTGTATGTGAGCCGTGATTCGAAGTCGATGTACATCTCCAACCGGGGCGAGGGCTCGATCTCGGTGCTGGACCTGCCCAGCCGCAAGCTGGTGAAGAAGTGGGAGCTGCCGGACGGCGGGAGCCCGGACATGGGCGGGGTGTCGGCGGACGGCAAGGTGCTGTGGCTGTCGGGGCGCTACGACAGCGAGGTCTATGCGATCGACACCCAGGACGGGCACCAGATCGCCCGGATCAAGGTGGGCGACGGCCCGCACGGCCTGGCGGTGTACCCGCAGCCGGGCCGGTACTCGCTGGGCCACACCGGGATCTTCCGGTAGGGCGTGGCCCAGCGGGGGCCTCAGGCGTTGTAGACGTCGGCCCGGCGCGGTGTGGGGTCCTGCACCGCGCCGCTGAGGTTGCCGGCGCGGCTGGCGAAGCGGGTGGTGTCGACGCCGTGCTCGGCCAGGACGCGCAGCGTGGCCTCGTGGACGACGCGGAGCACGGGGGTGGCGGCGCGCAGGGCGTCGTCGGCCATGAAGCGGTGGCGCCAGGGCTGGTCGGCCCAGGCGTGGCGCAGACCGAAGGGCTCGGGCAGCACGAGCTTGCCGCCCCAGTACTCCAGGAGCGGCGGGTACCAGGTGAGGGGGGCGCGGGCGGCGAGCCGGACGACCTCGCGGGGTTCGACGACGGGCAGGGTGCGGGTGTAGGTCTCCCAGAACTTCAGGCCCTTTTTGAAGGTCTTGGTGCGGCTCTTGGGCCTGCCGTTGAAGACGGCGTGGGTGGGGCCGAGGGCGTGGCCGGTGACCTCGATGCGCAGGGTCTTGTGCAGGACGGTGACGTTGATGAGCAGGTTGATGACCAGCTGGCCGTCCCAGAGGACGAACTGGACGCCGAGGTAGTGGCGGTCGCCGCTGCCGAAGTGCTGCTTGTCGCAGATGTCCTGGAGCTTGGCGCCCCTTATCTGGTACGAGGCCACGTCGCTGCCGCCGGGGCGCGAGACGGCGCCGGCGCCCTCGCCGATGGGGGAGACGACCCAGTGCTCGACGTGGGGCTGGGGGAGGCCGCCGGCGTTGATGGGGGTGCGCTCCAGCAGCTTGAGCTGGTCGTGCACGGCCCGGGCGATGTCCCAGCTGCGGAAGGGGTTGATGTCCTTGCCGGGCTCGAGGGGCACGAGGTCCTCGGCCAGCTGCCAGCTGCCCCAGCGGGTGCCCATGCCGAGTATGCCCTTGGGGCCGGCGTAGAAGACGAGGTTGCTCTGCTGCTCGGCGCTCAGCTTCGCCAGGCTCTGCCGCAGCGTCTCGGCGGCGCTCTGGCCGGGGGTCGAGGGGACTGCTTCGGGGATCTTGGCGGGGACGCCGCCGCCGTCGAGCAGTCCGGTCCAGCGCTCGCGCAGGTCCTTGGCGGTGCGCTCGCAGATGGTCTTCGCCCAGTAGCCGCCGACGAGGGGGGCGATGACCATGGCGCGGAGGTAGATGCCCAGGAGGCCGTTGAGCGGCGCCTTGACCATGAAGAGCACGACGACGGCGGCGAGGGCCACGAGCAGGGTGGTGCCCAGTGCCCCGGCGCGCTTGTTCTGGGCGCCGGCCAGGCTGCGGCGCAGCTGGAAGGCGCCGAGCCAGAGCAGGACGCCGGGCAGGAAGAGCAGTCCGCAGACCGCCATGATCATGGTGAGCCTGGTGTCGCGCTCCTTGCGGATGCGGGACGCGGCCAGGCAGTGCTCGACGATGACCTGGGGCTCGAGGCCGAAGGACTGGATGAGGGGCTTGCGTCCGCCGCCGAGCATGCGGGTCTGCACGGCGCGGGCGAAGGCCTCGCCGAGGTTGGGCTCGAAGAGCGAGATGAGCGGCTTCTTCACCTCGGACTTGGCCCAGTCGGAGTTGGCCTTGAGCAGCTCCTCGACCGGGCCGTCCCGGTAGGCCGCCGAGGCCAGGGCCTGGGTCGCCGCGGTCTGTCCCGCGCCGCCGGCGACCGGGATCTGCGCACCCGGGCTGAAGTCGTACGCGTCGCCTGTTGCCACTGATGCCCCCAATGCCGTACGCGTCCGGTGCGCCGGCCTGCTCCCGACTACCGCCCATGGACTGCGTCATGGGCCGCGTGCTCAGCGTAATGGGGCGGGGGCCGTCTGTCGTGGGAGATCGGAAAGCCGCCCGCACCAACCGAGTTGATGCGGGCGGCTTGTGAACTATGCGCCGTTCTCCGCCTGTTCGCGAATACGGTCCGCGAGCTGCGGGGGCATCGGCTCGTGCCGGGCGTAGGAGCGGCTGAACCGCCCCGTGCCGTGCGAGAGGGAGCGCAGGTCCACCGCGTAGCGGCCGATCTCGATCTCCGGGACCTCGGCGCGCACGAGGGTGCGGCCGGCTCCGGACTGCTCGGTGCCGACGACGCGGCCGCGGCGTCCGGACAGGTCGCTCATGACCGGGCCGACGTAGTCGTCGGAGACCAGGACCTGGATCTCGGCGACCGGTTCGAGGAGGTGGATGCGGGTCTCGGCGGCGGCCTCGCGCAGGGCGAGGGCGCCGGCGGTCTGGAAGGCCGCGTCCGAGGAGTCCACCGAGTGCGCCTTGCCGTCGAGGAGGGTCACGCGCACGTCGACCAGCGGATAGCCGGCGGCGACGCCGCGTGCGGCCTGGGCCCGTACGCCCTTCTCCACCGAGGGGATGAACTGGCGGGGGACGGCGCCGCCCACGACCTTGTCCACGAACTCGATGCCCGAGCCGCCGGGCAGCGGCTCCACCTCGATCTCGCAGATGGCGTACTGGCCGTGGCCGCCGGACTGCTTGACGTGCCGGCCGCGGCCGGCCGCCCGGGTGCCGAAGGTCTCGCGCAGCGACACCTTGTGCGGCACCACGTCGACCTGGACGCCGTAGCGGGTGCGCAGCCGCTCCAGGGCCACGTCCCGGTGCGCCTCGCCCAGGCACCACAGGACCACCTGGTGGGTGTGCTGGTTGTGCTCCAGCCGCATCGTGGGGTCCTCGGCGACCAGCCGGGCCAGGCCCTGGGAGAGCTTGTCCTCGTCCGGCTTGCTGTGCGCCTGGATGGCGACGGGCAGCAGCGGGTCGGGCATGAGCCAGGGTTCCATCAGCAGCGGGTCGGTGCGGCTGGAGAGGGTGTCCCCGGTCTCGGCGCGGACGAGCTTGGCCACGCAGGCGATGTCGCCGGCGACGGCCTGGTTCAGCTGGCGCTGGTGCTTGCCGAAGGGCGAGGTGAGGGCGCCGACGCGCTCGTCGACGTCGTGGCTCTCGTGGCCCCGGTCCTCCAGGCCGTGCCCGGAGACGTGGACGGTCTCGTCGGGACGCAGGGTGCCGGAGAAGACCCGCACCAGGGAGATGCGGCCGACGTAGGGGTCCGAGGCGGTCTTGACCACCTCGGCGGCCAGCGGCCCGGCCGGGTCGCAGACCAGCTCCGGGCGCGGGGCTCCGTCGGGCGTGGTGACGACGGGGGCCGCGCGCTCGGTCGGGGTGGGGAAGCCGCCGGTGACCAGCTCCAGCAGCTCCACCGTGCCCAGGCCCTGCTTGGCGCCGTCCGCGGCGGGCGCCGCGGCGAGCACGGGGTGGAAGCGGCCGCGGGCGACCGCGGTCTCCAGATCGCCGATCAACGTCTTGACGTCGATCTCCTCGCCGGCGAGATAGCGGTCCATCAGGGTCTCGTCCTCGCTCTCGGCGATGATCCCCTCGATGAGCCGGTTGCGGGCCTCCTCGATCAGCGGCAGCTGGTCGGGGCCGGGGGCGGCCTCGGTCCGGGTGCCGGAGGAGTAGTCGAACACGCGCTGGGTGAGCAGCCCGACGAGGCCGGCCACCGGACGGTGGCCGTCGGGGCCCTCCTCCCCGTGCAGGGGGAGGTAGAGCGGGAGCACGCTGTCGGGGTCGTCGTCGCCGAACGCGTCCCGGCAGGTCTCGGTCATCTCCTCGAAGTCCGCCCGGGCGGACTCCAGGTGCGTCACCACGATGGCGCGGGGCATGCCGACCGCCGCGCACTCCTCCCAGAGCATGCGGGTCGGGCCGGCGATGCCTTCGGCGCCCTCGGCCGCCGAGACGACGAAAAGGGCCGCGTCCGCGGCGCGCAGACCGGCCCTCAGCTCGCCGACGAAGTCGGCGTAGCCGGGTGTGTCCAATAGATTGATCTTGATTCCGGCCCATTCGACGGGCACGAGGGACAGCTGTACCGAGCGCTGCTGGCGGTGTTCGATCTCGTCGTAGTCGGAGAGGGCCGAGCCGTCCTCGACCCGGCCCGCCCGGTTGACCGAGCCGGTGGCCAGTGCCAGCGCCTCGACCAGCGTCGTCTTTCCGGAGCCACTGTGGCCGACCAGCACCACGTTGCGGATTTCGCCCGGCCGGTCGGCCGTCACTGCTCTGCCCGCGGCCCCTGGATGGGTACTCGTCTTCTCGCCCATGTGTCTCGCCTCCCGGTCGACACCTGCGGTCCTTCGAGCTTTCCACCGTGGTCACGCTGCGTCCATACGTCGCACACGCGCACGCAACCGCCCGCCCCCGGAGTGAGCCCGCCGGGGCGGACGGCCGTGACCGGCGTGACCTGCGCCATGGGCCGCGGGAGCGACGTCGGCGCGGTCGGCCCCCGCGGCCTGGCTACGATGGGCCAGCCGGTGGCCTTCCGACCACCCGGCCCGATACGACCCTCCGGGAAGGCCATGCTGAACAAGTACGCGCGTGCTTTCTTCACGCGTGTTCTCACGCCGTTCGCCGCTTTGCTCATTCGCCTGGGCGTCAGCCCCGACGCGGTGACTCTCATCGGTACCGGTGGCGTGGTGGCGGGTGCGCTGGTCTTCTACCCCCAGGGCGAGTTCTTCTGGGGCACGATCGTCATCACCCTGTTCGTCTTCTCGGACCTGGTCGACGGCAACATGGCGCGCCAGCTCGGCCGCTCGAGCCGCTGGGGAGCCTTCCTCGACTCGACGCTGGACCGGGTCGCCGACTCGGCGATCTTCGGCGGCCTGGCCCTGTGGTACGCCGGGGGCGGCGACAGCCTGGCCCTGTGCGCGGTGGCGATCTTCTGCCTCGCCAGCGGCCAGGTCGTCTCGTACACCAAGGCCCGCGGCGAGAGCATCGGCCTGCCGGTGAACGTCAACGGCCTGGTCGAGCGTGCCGAGCGCCTGGTGATCTCGCTGGTGGCCTGCGGCTTCTCCGGTCTGCACGCCTTCGGCGTGCCGCACATCCAGATCCTCCTGCCGATCGCCCTGTGGATCGTGGCCGTGGGCAGCCTGGTCACGCTGGTCCAGCGGATGGTCACCGTGCGCCGCGAGTCCGCCGAGGCGGACGCCGCCGCGGCGGCCGCCGGGGGCGAGGCCGGGTGAAGGACCGGCTGACCGACGCGCTGTACGGGCTGGGCTGGAGCACGGTCAAGAAGCTTCCCGAGCCCGTGGCCACCGGGTTGGGACGGCGCATCGCCGACGCGGCCTGGAAGCGGCGCGGCCAGGGCGTGCTGCGCCTGGAGGCCAACCTGGCCCGGGTCGTCCCCGACGCCGGCCCGGCCCGCCTCGCCGAGCTGTCCCGGGCGGGCATGCGCTCCTACATGCGCTACTGGATGGAGTCCTTCCGGCTGCCGACCTGGAGCGAGGAGCGCATCCGCGGCGGCTTCCAGGCCGAGGAGCTGCACCGCCTGAAGGAGGCGCTGGCGAGCGGCCGCGGCGTCGTCCTGGCCCTGCCCCACATGGGCAACTACGACCTGGCCGGCGCCTGGCTCACCACCGAGCTCGAGACGCCCTTCACCACCGTCGCCGAGCGGCTCAAGCCCGAGACGCTCTACGACCGCTTCGTCGCCTACCGCGAGGGCCTGGGCATGGAGGTCCTGCCGCACGCCGGCGGCAGCGCCTTCGGCACCCTCGCCCGGCGGCTGCGCTCCGGCGGCGTGGTCTGCCTGGTGGCCGACCGCGACCTGTCCTCCTCCGGCATAGAGGTCTCCTTCTTCGGCGAGGCGGCCAAGATGCCCGCCGGCCCCGCCATGCTGGCCGTGCAGACCGGCGCCCTGCTGCTGCCCGTCACCCTCTGGTACGACCGCTCCCCGGTGCTGCGCGGGCGCATCCACGCCCCCATCGAGGCGCCGGAGAGCGGAACCCGGGCGCAGAAGGCCGCGGCGATGACCCAGCAACTGGCCGACGCCTTCGCCTCGGGCATCGCCGCACACCCGCAGGACTGGCACATGCTGCAGCGGCTGTGGCTCGCCGACCTCGACCGGCGCCCGCCCCGGCCCCGCCCCGACGAGAGCTCCGGAACGGAGAAGCCTTGAGGATCGGGATCGTCTGCCCGTATTCGTGGGACGTCCCCGGAGGCGTCCAGTTCCACATCCGTGACCTGGCCGAGCATCTGATCCGGCTGGGGCACGAGGTGTCGGTGCTGGCGCCGGCCGACGACGAGACGCCTCTGCCGCCCTTCGTCGTCTCCGCCGGCCGGGCGGTTCCCGTGCCGTACAACGGCTCGGTGGCCCGCCTGAACTTCGGTTTCCTCTCCGCCGCCCGGGTGCGCCGCTGGCTGCACGAGGGCGACTTCGACGTCATCCACATCCACGAGCCCACCTCCCCCTCGCTGGGCCTGCTGTCCTGCTGGGCCGCCCAGGGCCCCATCGTGGCCACCTTCCACACCTCCAACCCGCGCTCCCGCGCGATGATCGCGGCCTATCCGATCCTCCAGCCCGCGCTGGAGAAGATCAGCGCCCGCATCGCGGTGAGCGAGTACGCCCGCCGCACCCTGGTCGAGCATCTGGGGGGCGACGCGGTCGTCATCCCCAACGGCGTCGACGTCGGCTTCTTCGCCGATGCCGAGCCCAGGCCCGAGTGGCAGGGCGGGACCATCGGCTTCATGGGCCGGATCGACGAGCCCCGCAAGGGCCTGCCCGTCCTCATGCGCGCCCTGCCGAAGATCCTCGCCGAGCGCCCGGAGACCAGGCTCCTGGTCGCCGGCCGGGGCGACGAGGAGGAGGCCGTCGCCGCGCTGCCCCCCGAGATGCGCGCCAACGTCGAGTTCCTCGGCATGATCAGCGACGAGGACAAGGCCCGCCTGCTGCGTAGCGTCGACGTCTACGTCGCGCCCAATACCGGCGGCGAGTCCTTCGGCATCATCCTCGTCGAGGCCCTGTCGGCGGGCGCCCCCGTCCTCGCCAGCGACCTGGACGCCTTCGCGCAGGTCCTGGACCAGGGCGCGGCCGGCGAGCTGTTCGCCAACGAGGACGCCGACGCCCTCGCCGCCGCGGCCGTCCGGCTGCTGGGCGACCCCGGGCGCCGGTCGGAGCTGAGCGAGCGCGGCAGCAGGCACGTACGCCGCTTCGACTGGTCCGTGGTCGGCGCCGACATCCTGGCCGTCTACGAGACGGTCACGGCCGGCGCGGCCTCGGTCGCCGCCGACGAACGCACCAGCCTGCGCGCCCGCTTCGGCCTCGCCCGGGACTGAGCCCCGCCCACGACCGACCCCGGCCGCACTCCGTGCCGGGGTCAGCCGGCGGCGGTCCGGGCCCCGAACAGGGCTATGCCGTGCCGGGCCCGGAACCGGCGGCTGCGCCGCACCGTGATCACTGCGACCGCGGCCAGCAGGCCGTACGACAGGAACCTGCCCGTCACGGGCACCACGTCGATGGGCAGCACCAGCGCCGCGACCGTGCTCAGGAAGGCGTCGAGCAGCTGGAAGCAGCCCCACAGCACCGTCAGCCCGCGCAGTGCTTCGCGGAACTCCGGCCGGTCGCGCCAGGCGCGCTCGGCCTCCTCCGCCGCGGCCGGCCCGCGCAGCCGGCCGCCGAAGTGGAATGTGAACGGCCGCGAGAAGAACAGCGTGGCCAATATCCACACCCCCAGCAGCGCCGGGAGCCCGGCGTCCTTCAGCAGCAGCACCCGGGGGTTCCCGCTGATCAGCGACGTCACCGCCGAGACGGCGAGCAGCGCCACCACGAACAGGTCGAAGAACTCGGCCCGTCGCCGCACGACCGCGGCGGCCAGCGCATGCGCCGCCGGTATGGCGCCGCTGAGCAACAGCGCCTGCCACTGGGCGACGCCCTGCGCCCGCAGCGCGTAGTAGAGCACCATCGGCAGGACGATGGTGACGGTCAGGGGGATCAGGAGCGCCCGCGCGGGGCGCGATCCGTGCGCCGCCGCGGGCGTGTCCGGCGGGGGCGTATCCGTGTGCGGGGCCGAGGTGTCCATGAGGTGCCTCCAGCAGTGCCCGTTCGGGCGGTCCGACATCCTGCATCGACATTAGGAACCGGGCGGGTGGAGACGGATCGGAGCCAGGGTAGAAATTCCCGGCGGCCATGCTCCACCTCCTCTCCACCCCCGGGTGGAGCCCGCGGCGCCGAGCGGGCCCCCGCCGAGCGGTAACGTGACCCGGCGTGACCACTTTGATCTGGATCGCGGCCGCCCTGGTCGTCATCGGCGTCTACCTGAGCTGGACCGCGGGCCGTCTGGACCGGCTGCACAGCCGCATCGACGCCGCCCGTGCCGCCCTGGACGCCCAGCTGCTGCGGCGGGCCTCGGTGGCCCAGGAGCTCGCCACCGCCGGGATCCTCGATCCGGCCGCCTCGATCGTGCTCTACCAGGCCGCGCACGCCGCACGCCAGGCGGAGGAGGAGCACCGGGAGGTCGCCGAGAGCGAGCTGAGCCAGGCCCTGCGGGCGGTCTTCGGCGAGGCGCCGCAGGTCGAGGCCGTACGGCAGGCGCCCGGTGGCGAGGAGTCACTGGGGGAGCTGACCCAGGCCGTGCGCAGGGTGCCGATGGCGCGGCGGTTCCACAACGACGCGGTCCGGGCGGCCCGGGCGCTGCGCCGCCACCGTAAGGTGCGCTGGTTCCGGCTGGCCGGTCACGCGCCCTTCCCCATGGCCTTCGAGATGGACGACGAGCCGCCGGCGGTGCTCGGCGACCGCAGCGGCCACTGACCCCGGGGCCGCTACCGGGCGGCGATGCGGCCCTTCCCGGTGCCCCGACAAGCCACTGACCTCGAATTGGCCCTTTTTCGGGTCCACCGGCTCTGGGTTTGATGACGATGCAGCATCACCGCCCTTGATAGTGAGGTCACATCGTGTCCAGCCCCACCACGCAGAACCCCGAGACCGGCACGGCGCGCGTCAAGCGCGGCATGGCCGAGCAGCTCAAGGGCGGCGTGATCATGGACGTCGTCAACGCCGAGCAGGCGAAGATCGCCGAGGACGCGGGCGCCGTGGCGGTCATGGCTCTGGAGCGGGTCCCGGCCGACATCCGCAAGGACGGCGGCGTGGCCCGGATGTCCGACCCGAACATGATCGAAGAGATCATCGGCGCCGTCTCCATCCCGGTCATGGCCAAGTCCCGCATCGGCCACTTCGTCGAGGCCCAGGTCCTGCAGTCCCTCGGCGTCGACTACATCGACGAGTCCGAGGTCCTCACCCCGGCCGACGAGATCAACCACTCCGACAAGTGGGCGTTCACCACCCCCTTCGTCTGCGGTGCCACCAACCTGGGCGAGGCCCTGCGCCGCATCGCCGAGGGCGCGGCCATGATCCGCTCCAAGGGCGAGGCCGGCACCGGCAACGTCGTCGAGGCCGTCCGCCACCTGCGCCAGATCAAGAACGAGATCGCCAAGCTGCGCGGCTTCGACAACAACGAGCTCTTCGCCGCCGCCAAGGAGCTGCGCGCCCCCTACGAGCTCGTCAAGGAGGTCGCCGAGCTCGGCAAGCTGCCCGTCGTCCTCTTCTCCGCCGGTGGCGTCGCCACCCCCGCGGACGCCGCGCTGATGCGCCAGCTCGGTGCCGAGGGCGTCTTCGTCGGCTCCGGCATCTTCAAGTCCGGCGACCCGGCCAAGCGCGCCGCGGCCATCGTGAAGGCCACCACCTTCTACGACGACCCGAAGATCATCGCGGACGCCTCCCGCAACCTCGGCGAGGCCATGGTCGGCATCAACTGCGACACCCTCCCCGAGGCCGAGCGCTACGCCAACCGCGGCTGGTAACACACGCTCCTCCCGGGTGGGCGGTCCGCGATTCCCCGCGGACCGCCCACCCGTCGTCACAGATCCGAAAGGCAGCACCCCGTGGCCCCCGCTTCCCGTCCCACGCCCACCATCGGCGTCCTCGCCCTCCAGGGCGACGTCCGCGAGCACCTCGTGGCCCTCGCCGCGGCCGACGCGCTGGCCCGCCCGGTGCGCCGCCCCGAGGAGCTCGCCGAGGTCGACGGCCTGGTCATACCCGGCGGCGAGTCGACCACCATGTCCAAGCTCGCGGTCATTTTCGGGATGCTGGAGCCGCTGCGCGAGCGCGTACGCGCCGGCATGCCCGTCTACGGCACCTGCGCCGGCATGATCATGCTGGCCGACAAGCTCCTGGACGGCCGCGAGGACCAGGAGACGCTCGGCGGCATCGACATGATCGTGCGGCGCAACGCCTTCGGGCGGCAGAACGAGTCCTTCGAGGCGGCCGTCGAGATGGCCGGCATCGAGGGCGGACCCGTCGAGGGCGTCTTCATCCGCGCCCCCTGGGTCGAGTCCGTCGGCGCGGCCGCCGACGTGATCGCCACCTACGACGGCCACACGGTCGCCGTGCGGCAGGGCAACGTGCTGGCCACGTCCTTCCACCCGGAGCTCACCGGCGACCACCGGGTGCACGCCCTGTTCGTGGAGATGGTGCGCGCAGCGCAGTAGCGGGATCCCGGTAGGATCTCTGTCGTTCGTTACGAATTGGGTTACGCGAAGGAGACAGGCGGATGTCCGGCCACTCTAAATGGGCTACGACGAAGCACAAGAAGGCCGTGATCGACGCCAAGCGCGGCAAGCTCTTCGCGAAGCTCATCAAGAACATCGAGGTCGCGGCCCGCATGGGCGGCGTCGACATCGAGGGCAACCCGACCCTCTACGACGCCATCCAGAAGGCCAAGAAGCAGTCGGTCCCGAACAAGAACATCGACTCCGCGGTCAAGCGCGGCGGCGGTCTCGAGGCCGGCGGCGCCGACTACGAGACGATCATGTACGAGGGCTACGGCCCGAACGGCGTGGCCGTGCTCATCGAGTGCCTCACCGACAACCGCAACCGCGCCGCCTCCGACGTGCGCGTCGCCATGACCCGCAACGGCGGCTCCATGGCCGACCCGGGCTCGGTGTCCTACCTGTTCAACCGCAAGGGCGTCATCATCGTCCCCAAGGGCGAGCTCACCGAGGACGACGTGCTCGGCGCCGTCCTGGACGCCGGTGCCGAGGAGGTCAACGACCTCGGCGAGTCCTTCGAGGTCATCTCCGAGGCCACCGACCTGGTCGCGGTCCGCACCGCGCTCCAGAAGGAAGGCATCGACTACGACTCGGCCGAGGCCAACTTCGTCCCCACCATGCAGGTGGAGCTCGACGAGGAGGCCGCGCGCAAGATCTTCAAGCTGATCGACGCCCTCGAGGACAGCGACGACGTGCAGAACGTCTTCGCCAACTTCGACGTCTCCGACGACGTCATGGCCAAGGTCGACGCGTAAGACTTCCGACTGTGGTCGGCCGACGGGCCGGCGGGGAACACACCCCGCCGGCCCGTCGGCGTGAGCGGCCGTTGTCAGTGGCAGCCGATAGCCTTCCGGGCAGATGATCGAAGGGAGGGGCGCGATGCGGGTACTGGGCGTGGACCCGGGACTGACGCGGTGCGGCGTCGGCGTGGTGGAAGGCGTCGCGGGCCGTCCGCTGCGCATGGTCGGCGTCGGCGTCGTCCGCACCCCGGCGGAGGCGGAGGTCGCCGAGCGCCTCGTCCTCATAGAGCGCGGCATCGAGGAGTGGCTCGACGCCCACCGGCCCGAATACGTCGCCGTGGAGCGGGTGTTCAGCCAGCACAACGTCAGCACGGTCATGGGCACCGCCCAGGCCAGCGCCGTCGCGATGCTCTGCGCCGCCCGCCGCGGACTTCCCGTGGCCCTGCACACCCCCAGCGAGGTCAAGGCCGCCGTCACCGGCTCCGGCCGGGCCGACAAGGCCCAGGTCGGATCGATGGTCACCCGGCTGCTGCGGCTCGACGCCCCGCCGAAGCCCGCCGACGCCGCCGACGCCCTCGCCCTGGCCATCTGCCACATCTGGCGCGCCCCCGCGGCCAACCGCCTGCAGCGGCTCGCCGACGCCCAGCGCCGTTCCCCCGCTTCCGTACGACTCCCGAAGGGCACCCGATGATCGCCTTCGTCTCCGGCCCGGTCGCGGCCCTCGCCCCGGACACCGCCGTCGTCGAGGTCGGTGGCATCGGCATGGCCGTGCAGTGCACGCCGAACACCCTCTCCGGGCTCCGCGTCGGCCAACAGGCCAGACTCGCCACGTCCCTTGTGGTCCGCGAGGACTCGCTCACCCTCTACGGCTTCGCCGACGACGACGAGCGCCAGACCTTCGAACTGCTGCAGACCGCCAGCGGCGTCGGCCCCCGCCTGGCCCAGGCCATGCTCGCCGTCCACACGCCCGACGCCCTGCGCCGCGCCTTCGCCTCCGGCGACGAGAAGGCCCTCACCGCCGTGCCCGGCATCGGCAAGAAGGGCGCCCAGAAGCTGCTGCTGGAGCTGAGGGACCGGCTGGGCGAGCCCGTCGGCTCGGCCCCCGCCGCCGCGGCGACCCCGGCCGCCGCCGGCTGGCGCGACCAACTGCACGCCGCGCTCGTGGGCCTGGGCTACGCGGGCCGCGAGGCGGACGAGGCGGTGGCGGCGGTGACGCCCCAGGCGGAGGCCGTGGCCGCCGAGGGCGGCAGCCCGCAGGTGGGGCAGTTGCTGCGTGCGGCCCTCCAGACCCTGAACCGAACCCGCTGACCGCCCCTCCCGTAACCCGGGGCTCCGCCCCGGACCCCGGACCGCGCTGCGCGCGGTGTCCTCAATCGCCGGACGGGCTGGATTTTCCGCCGGCCCGGCGCAGATCAAGCCCGGTTCCGGGCAACAATCGAGCCCGTCCGGCGATTGAGGACCGGGGTCCGGGGCGAGCCCCGGGCAACAGCACCGCACCACCCACCGAACCGTGAGGCAACCCGTGAACTGGGACGACGAGTCCGTACCCGCGAGCACACCCTCCGCAGGCGACCGCCTCGTCGCCACCGACGCCGACGGCGAGGACCGGGCCGTCGAGGCCGCGCTGCGCCCCAAGGACCTCGGCGAGTTCGTCGGCCAGGAGCGCGTCCGCCAGCAGCTCGACCTCGTCCTGAAGGCCGCCCGCGCCCGCGGCGCCACCGCCGACCACGTCCTGCTGTCCGGCGCCCCCGGCCTCGGCAAGACCACCCTCTCGATGATCATCGCGGCCGAGATGGGCGCCCCCATCCGCATCACCTCCGGCCCCGCCATCCAGCACGCCGGCGACCTCGCCGCCATCCTCTCCTCCCTCACCGAGGGCGAGGTGCTCTTCCTCGACGAGATCCACCGCATGTCCCGGCCCGCCGAGGAGATGCTCTACATGGCCATGGAGGACTTCCGCGTCGACGTCATCGTCGGCAAGGGCCCCGGCGCCACCGCCATCCCGCTGGAGCTGCCGCCCTTCACCCTCGTCGGCGCCACCACCCGGGCCGGCCTGCTGCCGCCCCCGCTGCGCGACCGCTTCGGCTTCACCGGGCACATGGAGTTCTACGCCCCCGCCGAGCTCCAGCGCGTCGTCCACCGCTCGGCCCGGCTGCTGGACGTGGAGATAGAGGAGGAAGGCGCGGGCGAGATCGCCGGCCGCTCGCGCGGCACCCCCCGCATCGCCAACCGCCTGCTGCGCCGGGTGCGCGACTACGCCCAGGTCAAGGCCGACGGAGTGATCACCCGGGAGATCGCCGAGCAGGCCCTGGAGGTGTACGAGGTCGACGCCCGGGGCCTGGACCGGCTGGACCGCGCGGTGCTGACGGCCCTGCTCACGCTGTTCGGCGGCGGCCCCGTCGGGCTGTCCACGCTGGCCGTCGCCGTGGGCGAGGAGCGCGAGACGGTCGAGGAGGTCGCCGAGCCGTTCCTGGTGCGGGAGGGCCTGCTGGCCCGTACGCCCAGGGGCCGGATCGCCACCCCGGCGGCGTGGGCGCACCTCGGGCTCACCCCGCCCCAGCAGCAGGGCCTCTTCGGGCAGTGACCGGTGTGTGGGCTGGTCGCCTCAGGAACCACGGTGCCATGCTGGGCGTTGTTCCATAGGTGCGGACTCGCTTAGACTCCGCCGATGCCGTCCGTATTTGTGCGGCATACCACCCCCGTAGACCAGGCCGCGCCCCAGCGGTCGTGTGAAGGAAACCCCGTCCCGTGAATATCGTGACTCTCCTGCCGTTCATCGTGCTTATCGGGGCCATGTTCCTGATGACCCGGTCGGCCAAGAACAAGCAGCGCCAGGCCATCCAGATGCGCGACCAGATGCAGCCGGGTACCGGTGTCCGGACGATCGGCGGCATGTACGCCACCGTCAAGGAGATCAACGAGGACACGGTCCTCCTGGAGGTCGCCCCGGGCGTGCACGCGATCTACGCGAAGAACGCCATCGGCGCCGTCCTGGAGGACGCCGAGTACAACCGCATCGTCCACGGTCTGGAGCCGGAGGAGACCCCGGTCGTTCCCGACGACGCCTCGTCGCTGACCGACGCCGACGCTCCGGCCGAGAAGAAGATCGACCTCGGCAAGGACACCGCCGCGGCCGCCGATGACGAGGACGTGAAGTCCGACAAGTCCGGCGATGTGACCGACGCGCAGGCAAAGGACGTCAAGCGGGACGGCGACACCGACGCGAAGTAGCCCCTTTACGGAACCGCGGAGCACCCACCGAGCGGTGCACCGCGGTTCCGTTACGGTCTAGGCTCCGGCGGGGGGGCAGGTCCCCACAACACTTCGTGGCCGTCCGGCGAACACCCGACGCCGGACGGTTGGACAGGGAGAAACGACAAGGTGGCAGCACCGAAGAAGGGCCGCAGGTCCCCGGGCGGCCAGGGCAGGCCGGGCCGAGTCCTGGCCCTGATCCTGATCGCCATGGCGGCGCTCACCGGGGGGATGTTCGCCTCCGGGCACACCACGCCCAGGCTGGGCATCGACCTCGCGGGTGGCACCAGCTTCACGCTGGAGGCCAAGAACCAGCCCGGCAGGCCCAACGCGATCAACCCCACCAACATGAACACGGCCGTCGGCATCATCGACCGTCGTGTCAACGGTCTCGGCGTGTCCGAGGCCGAGGTGCAGACGCAGGGCGAGAAGCACATCATCGTGAACATCCCCAAGGGGACGAACGCGAAGCAGGCCCGCCAGCAGGTCGGTACGACCGCTCAGCTCGCCTTCCGGCCCGTCCTGACGGGGGCCCCCGGTGTGAAGACCCCGGAGCCCGCGCCCAACGCCTCCGCGGACAAGGACAAGAGCAAGCAGGACGACAAGAGCAAGCAGGACGACAAGAACAAGTCGTCCGGCTCGCCCTCGCCGTCGGCCAGTGCCAGCACCCAGGGCCGGCCCGTGACCGACGCCCTGAAGGCGGACAAGGCCGACGCGACGCCGAGCGCCGCGCCGTCCGCCAAGAAGGACGACAAGAAGGCGCCCACGCCCACGCCGACCCCGGCCACCGGGGACATGGCGGCTCTGCAGAAGAAGCTCGACGCCCTGGACTGCTCCACCAAGGAGAGCCGCGCCAACGCGAACGAGGCCGCTGCCGCCGCCAAGCCCAGCGACCCCGTCGTCGCGTGCCGCAAGGACGGCCAGGTCAAGGAGATCCTCGGCCCGGTGGCCGTGGAGGGCACCGGTGTCAAGGACGCCGACGCCGTCTTCGACACCCAGGGCGGCAAGGGCTGGATCGTCCAGCTGAAGTTCAACTCCTCGGGCGCGAAGAAGTTCGCCGACGTCACCGGCCAGCTGGCCACCAAGCCGGCCCCGCAGAACCAGTTCGCGATCGTCCTGGACGGCGAGGTCGTCTCCGACCCCTCCGTCTCCACCTCGATCGGCGGCGGCCAGGCGGAGATCTCCGGCGGCTTCACCCAGCAGAGCGCCACGGACCTGGCCAACGTGCTGTCCTTCGGTGCCCTGCCGCTCTCCTTCGACGTGGTCACCGAGACCACGGTGACCGCCGCGCTCGGCGGTGAGCAGCTGCGGGCCGGTCTGATCGCCGGTGCCATCGGCCTCGGCCTCGTCATCATCTACCTGGTGGCGTACTACCGCGGTCTCGCGCTCGTCGCCCTCGCCAGCCTCGCGGTCTCCGCGATCCTCACCTACACGATCATGGTCCTGCTCGGCCCGGCCATCAGCTTCGCGCTGAACCTGCCGGCCGTCTGCGGTGCCATCGTGGCGATCGGCATCACCGCCGACTCGTTCATCGTGTACTTCGAGCGCATCCGGGACGAGATCCGTGAGGGCCGCAGCCTGCGCCCGTCGGTCGAGCGCGGCTGGCCGCGTGCCCGTCGCACCATCCTCGTCTCCGACTTCGTCTCCTTCCTCGCCGCCGCGGTGCTCTTCGCCGTCACCGTCGGCAAGGTGCAGGGCTTCGCCTTCACCCTCGGTCTGACCACGCTGCTCGACGTCGTCGTGGTCTTCTTCTTCACCAAGCCGCTCATGACGCTTCTCGCCCGTCGCAAGTTCTTCGCCGACGGCCACCCCTGGTCCGGTCTGGACCCCACGCGGCTCGGCGTCAAGCCGCCGCTGCGGGCCTCCCGCCGCCGCCCCTCCGCCCCCGTCGACCCGAAGGAGGCGTGAGATGTCGCGACTCGGCACCCTCGGCGCCCGGCTCTACCGCGGTGAGGTCGGCTACGACTTCGTCGGCAAGCGGAAGATCTGGTACGGCATCTCGATCCTCATCACCGTCACCGCCATCGTCGGCCTGGCGGTGCGTGGCCTGAACATGGGCATCGAGTTCTCCGGCGGCGCGGTCTTCACCACGCCCAAGACCTCCGTCTCCGCCACCCAGGCCCGGCAGACGGCGGAGGACGCCTCCGGCCACACCGCCGTCGTCCAGAAGCTCGGCGACCGCACGCTGCGCGTCCAGGTCAGCGAGCTGACCCCCGAGCAGTCGCGCAAGACCCAGGAGGCGCTGGCCAAGAAGCTCGACGTCTCCCTGGACAAGGTCAACACCGACATCGTCGGTCCCAGCTGGGGCGACCAGATCGCCGACAAGGCCTGGACGGGTCTGGGGATCTTCATGATCCTCGTGGTGATCTATCTGGCGATCGCCTTCGAGTGGCGCATGGCCCTCGCCGCCCTGATCGCACTGATCCACGACCTCACCATCACCGTCGGCGTGTACGCGCTGGTCGGCTTCGAGGTCACGCCGGGCACGGTGATCGGTCTGCTGACCATCCTCGGTTACTCCCTCTACGACACCGTCGTCGTCTTCGACGGTCTGAAGGAGGGCGCGAAGGACATCACCAAGCAGACCCGCTTCACCTACAGCGAGATCGCCAACCGCAGCCTCAACAGCACCCTGGTGCGCTCGATCAACACCACGGTCGTCGCACTGCTGCCGGTCGCCGGCCTGCTGTTCATCGGCGGCGGCTTCCTCGGCGCGGGCATGCTCAACGACATCTCCCTCGCCCTCTTCGTCGGTCTCGCGGCCGGCGCCTACTCCTCGATCTTCATCGCCACCCCGCTGGTCGCCGACCTCAAGGAGCGCGACCCGCAGATGAAGGCCCTGGCCAAGCGGGTGCGCGCACGGCGCGCGGCCGACGCCGCCAAGGGCGAGGCGGGCGACGCCGCCACCGTCGAGAACGCCATGGACGAGGACGGCGACGTCCAGGACGCGGCGGCGGGCGTGGTCGGCCAGCGCGGCCAGAGCGACGGCCGCAACCGCGGTGGCCGCGGCCGCCCCTCGGGCAAGCGCCGATGACCGCCGCACGCGCCGAGAGCGCCGACCAGAAGCTGCGGGAGCTGCTGCTCAGCCGCATCCACGACGTGCCGGACTACCCCAAGCCGGGCGTGATGTTCAAGGACATCACCCCGCTGCTCGCCGACGCCGAGGCCTTCGGCGCGCTCACCGACGCCCTCGCGGGCCTGTGCGAGCGCTACGGCGCCACCAAGGTCGTCGGCCTGGAGGCGCGGGGCTTCATCCTGGCCGCCCCGGTCGCCGTCCGCGCCGGGATCGGCTTCGTGCCCGTACGCAAGGCGGGCAAGCTGCCCGGCGCCACCCTGGCGCAGTCCTACGAGCTCGAGTACGGCACCGCCGAGATCGAGATGCACGCCGACGCGCTGGACAGCGCCGACCGCGTGCTCGTCATCGACGACGTCCTGGCCACCGGTGGCACGGCCGAGGCATCGCTGCAGCTCATCCGGCGCGCCGGCGCCGAGGTGGCGGGCGTCGCCGTCCTGATGGAGCTGGGCTTCCTGCCCGGCCGTGAGCGTCTGGAGGGCGCCCTGGACGGCGCACCTCTGGAGGCGCTGATCATCGTCTGAGACACGGACGCGACCGCAGACGGGCACCGGGGAAGCTCCCGGTGCCCGTCGCGCGTTGTGGGAGGTGTGGCGCCCGTGGTGCGCCGGGCGCGCGGCGGTCCGGCGGCCGGGATCGATACCATGGGCAGTCCGGACCTGAACGGGGGGCCGGAACGCATGAGGAGTGCTCTTGCCAGACGAGGTCCAGCCGCTCACCGCCGCTCAACAGGACAAGCCGTCTCCCGAGGCCGCGGCGGCCACGGGCACGCCCACGGGCCGCCCGGGCAACGCCCCCGAGCCCGCCACCGGCGGCCGGAGCGAGCACAGGAGCGGGGACGGACCGCCGCCCCACAAGGCCGCGGCGCAGCCCCAGCCGGCCCGTCCGCAGCCCCCCGCCTCCACGGCCCCCGCCCGCCCCACGCCCCCGCCGGGCACCACCTCCCGCCCCGGCTCCTCCAGCCGCGTCCGGGCCCGCCTCGCCCGCCTGGGCGTACAGCGCTCCAGCCCGTACAACCCCGTGCTCGAGCCGCTGCTGCGCATCGTGCGCGGAAACGATCCCAAGGCCGACACCACGACGCTGCGCCAGATCGAGCGCGCCTACCAGGTCGCCGAGCGCTGGCACCGCGGCCAGAAGCGCAAGAGCGGCGACCCGTACATCACCCACCCGCTCGCCGTCACCACGATCCTCGCCGAGCTGGGCATGGATCCGGCCACCCTGATGGCGGGCCTGCTGCACGACACCGTCGAGGACACCGAGTACGGCCTGGACGACCTGCGCCGTGACTTCGGCGACCAGGTCGCCCTGCTCGTCGACGGCGTCACCAAGCTCGACCGGGTGCAGTTCGGCGAGGCCGCGCAGGCCGAGACGGTGCGCAAGATGGTCGTGGCCATGGCCAAGGACCCGCGCGTCCTGGTCATCAAGCTCGCCGACCGCCTGCACAACATGCGCACCATGCGGTACCTCAAGCGGGAGAAGCAGGAGAAGAAGGCCCGCGAGACCCTCGAGATCTACGCCCCGCTGGCGCACCGGCTGGGCATGAACACCATCAAGTGGGAGCTGGAGGACCTCGCCTTCGCGATCCTCTACCCCAAGATGTACGACGAGATCGTCCGCCTTGTCGCCGAGCGGGCCCCCAAGCGCGACGAGTACCTGGCCATCGTCACCGACGAGGTCCAGGCCGACCTGCGCGCCGCCCGTATCAAGGCCACCGTCACCGGCCGCCCGAAGCACTACTACAGCGTCTACCAGAAGATGATCGTGCGGGGCCGCGACTTCGCCGAGATCTACGACCTGGTGGGCATCCGCGTCCTCGTCGACACCGTCCGCGACTGCTACGCGGCGCTCGGCACCGTCCACGCCCGGTGGAACCCGGTCCCGGGGCGGTTCAAGGACTACATCGCGATGCCCAAGTTCAACATGTACCAGTCGCTGCACACGACGGTCATAGGGCCCAGCGGCAAGCCGGTCGAGCTGCAGATCCGCACCTTCGACATGCACCGCCGCGCCGAGTACGGCATCGCCGCGCACTGGAAGTACAAGCAGGAGGCCGTCGCCGGAGCCTCCAAGATCCGCACCGACGTGCCCAAGAACGCCGGCAAGAACCAGGACACCGTCAACGACATGGCCTGGCTCCGGCAGCTGCTGGACTGGCAGAAGGAGACCGAGGACCCGGGCGAGTTCCTGGAGTCCCTGCGCTTCGACCTCTCGCGCAACGAGGTCTTCGTCTTCACGCCCAAGGGCGACGTCATAGCGCTCCCCGCGGGCGCCACCCCCGTCGACTTCGCCTACGCGGTGCACACCGAGGTCGGCCACCGCACGATAGGCGCGCGGGTCAACGGACGGCTCGTGCCGCTGGAGTCGACCCTCGACAACGGCGACCTGGTCGAGGTCTTCACCTCCAAGGCCTCCGGCGCCGGCCCCTCCCGCGACTGGCTGGGCTTCGTCAAGTCCCCCCGCGCCCGCAACAAGATCCGCGCCTGGTTCTCCAAGGAGCGCCGCGACGAGGCCATCGAGCAGGGCAAGGACGCCATCGCGCGCGCCATGCGCAAGCAGAACCTGCCGATCCAGCGCATCCTCACCGGCGACTCGCTGGTCACCCTCGCGCACGAGATGCGCTACCCCGACATCTCCTCCCTCTACGCCGCCATCGGCGAGGGCCATGTCGCGGCCCAGGGCGTGGTGCAGAAGCTCGTCCAGGCCCTGGGCGGCGAGGACGCGGCCACCGAGGACATCGAGGAGGCCACCCCGATCCGCGGCCGCTCCAAGCGCCGCTCCAGCGCCGACCCGGGCGTGGTCGTCAAGGGCGTCGACGACGTCTGGGTCAAACTGGCCCGCTGCTGCACCCCGGTGCCGGGCGACCCGATCATCGGCTTCGTCACCCGCGGCAACGGCATCTCGGTGCACCGCGCCGACTGCGTCAACGTCGACTCGCTCTCGCAGCAGCCCGAGCGGATCCTCGAGGTCGAGTGGGCGCCCACCCAGTCGTCCGTCTTCCTGGTCGCCATCCAGGTGGAGGCCCTCGACCGGTCCCGGCTGCTGTCGGACGTCACCAGGGTCCTGTCGGACCAGCACGTCAACATCCTCTCGGCCGCCGTGCAGACCTCCCGCGACCGGGTGGCCACCTCGCGCTTCACCTTCGAGATGGGCGACCCCAAGCACCTCGGGCACGTCCTGAAGGCGGTGCGCGGCGTCGAGGGCGTCTACGACGTCTACCGCGTGACCTCGGCCCGCAGGCCGTAAGCAGACACGAGTAGCAGACACGAGTAAGGGGCTCCGGCAGTAGCCGGAGCCCCTTACGTCGTATCTGCGTCGTGCGTCAGCCGCCGAACTCCTCAAGACCCTTCAGGGCCTGGTCCAGCAGCGCCTTGCGGCCCTCGAGCTCCTTGGCGAGCTTGTCGGCCTTGGCGTCATTGCCCGCCGCACGGGCCTTGTCGACCTGCTCCTGCAGCTTGTCCACGGCCGACTGCAGCTGACCCGTCAGACCGGCCGCACGGGCGCGCGCCTCGGGGTTCGTACGCCGCCACTCGGCCTCCTCGGCCTCCTGGATGGCGCGCTCGACCGCGTGCATCCGGCCCTCGATCTTCGGCCGGGCGTCGCGCGGCACGTGGCCGATGGCCTCCCAGCGCTCGTTCACCGACCGGAACGCCGCCCGAGCACCCTTCAGGTCCGTGATCGGAAGCAGCTTCTCGGCCTCGATGACCAGCTCTTCCTTGAGCGTGAGGTTGCCCTGCTGCTCGGCGTCGCGCTCGGCGAACACCTCGCTGCGCGCCTGGAAGAACACGTCCTGGGCGCCCCGGAAGCGGGCCCACAGCTCGTCCTCCGCCTCGCGCTGCGCGCGCCCGGCGGCCTTCCACTCGGTCATCAGGTCGCGGTAGCGCGCGGCCGTCGGGCCCCAGTCCGTGGACCCGGAGAGCGCCTCGGCCTCGGCGACCAGCTTCTCCTTGGCCTTACGGGCATCCTCGCGCTGCGCGTCCAGCGAGGCGAAGTGCGCCTTGCGGCGCTTGGAGAACGCCGAGCGGGCGTGCGAGAAGCGGTGCCACAGCTCGTCGTCCGTCTTGCGGTCCAGCCGGGGCAGACCCTTCCAGGTGTCGACCAGGGAACGCAGCCGCTCGCCGGCCGACCGCCACTGCTCGCTCGCCGCCAGCTCCTCGGCCTCGGCGACCAGCGCCTCCTTGGCCGTACGGGCCTCCTCGGACTGCTTGGCCTTGGCCGCCTTGCGCTCCTCGCGGCGCGACTCGACGGTGGAGACCAGCTTGTCCAGCCGCTCCCGCAGCGCGGCCAGGTCGCCCACGGCGTGGTGCTCGTCGACCTGGGTGCGCAGGTGATCGATCGCGGTCATCGCGTCCTTGGCCGACAGATCGGTGGTCCTGACCCGCCGCTCGAGGAGGCCGATCTCCACGACCAGGCCCTCGTACTTGCGCTCGAAGTAGGCCAGGGCCTCCTCGGGAGTCCCCGCCTGCCACGAGCCGACGACCTGCTCTCCGTCGGCGGTACGCACGTACACGGTCCCCGTCTCATCGACGCGGCCCCACGGGTCGCTGCACACAGCGCCTCCTCCACATGATGCCGGGCCGGTGTGCGGCCCGCGCATCGTCCACAGTTGTTCCGGGCAGGGCCGCGCCCTGGCCGGTCCGACGGCTTGATCATCCGGGTGCTTACAGCCGTCGGAGCAGGCACCCTACCAACGCCAACATAGGCGAACGGCGGCCCGGCTGTCCGTATCCCGCGCGACCGAAATTTCGCCGTCCGGGCGTCAGTTTTTGGTCACCGCCGCCTTGTCGATCACGACGGTCGCGTTCGGGGCTCCGTCGCCGGCGCCCGACTGCTCGCCGGTGTCGGCGATCTTCTTCAGCACCTTCAGGCCCTCGGCGCCGATGGTGCCGAAGGGGCTGTACTGCGGCGGCAGCTGGCTGTCCTGGTACACGAGGAAGAACTGGCTGCCCCCGGTGTGCGGCTGACCGGTGTTGGCCATCGCGATCGTGCCCGCCGGGTAGACGTTCCCCTTGAGCCGGGAGTCCTTGAGGTTCTCGTCCGGCAGCGTGTAACCGGGGCCGCCCTGGCCGGTGCCCTTGGGGTCGCCGCACTGCAGGACGTAGATCCCCGCGGTGGTCAGCCGGTGGCACTTGCTGTGGTCGAAGAACCCTTCCTTCGCCAGGAACTCGAAGGAGTTGACCGTGTGCGGAGCGTTCGCCGCGTCCAGCTTGACGTCGATCGAGCCGCACGTGGTCTTGAGGTCCATCGAGTACGACGCCGACTTGTCGACGCTCATCTCCGGCTCCGACTTCCACGTCTTCGCCGAGGGGGAGCCCGGCGCCGGCTTGGCGCAGGGGTCCGGCTTCTTGGGGCTCGGGGCGCTGTCGGCCGCGGTGTCGACCTTGTCCTTGTCGTCGCCGGAGAGCACGCCCGTGGCGTACGCGGTCGCGCCCGCGGCCAGGACCACGGCGAGACCGGCGGCGATCACCGCGTTCCGGCGGCGGGCCTTGCGCCGCGCCACCTCCCGGCGCTGCTGCTGCCGCTCGAACTTCTCCCGGGCGAGCTGCCGCCGCCGCTGCTCGTTACTGACCACCGGGTCCTCTTCTCCTGCCGTTCGTCGCATGTCATGAGCGGTATATCGCGATTGTGCCCGTACCGTATACGGGTTCGCGGCGGCAGGAGTGCCGCCGGTAGGCTCTGAGGCGGTCGGGTGTCCTCCGCCGGGGGCTCTCCGCAGGACTCCCGCCGACCGATTGCCGACCGATCTTTAAGGACGAACGTGCTGATTGCCGGGTTCCCCGCCGGGGCCTGGGGGACCAACTGCTACCTGGTCGCCCCTGCCGCAGGCGAGGAGTGCGTGATCATCGACCCGGGCCACGAGGCGGCCCAGGGCGTCGAGGAAGCACTGAAGAAGCATCGGCTCAAGCCCGTCGCCGTCGTCCTCACCCACGGCCACATCGACCACGTCGCCTCGGTCGTCCCGGTGTGCGGCGCCCATGACGTCCCGGCCTGGATCCACCCCGCCGACCGCTACATGATGAGCGACCCGGAGAAGGCGCTCGGCCGCTCCATCGGTCAGCAGCTCATGGGGCAGCTGACGGTGGGGGAGCCGGACGACGTCAAGGAGCTGTCCGACGGCAGCCGCCTCGACCTCGCGGGGATGCAGTTCACCGTCGCGCACGCGCCCGGCCATACCAAGGGGTCGGTGACCTTCCGGATGCCCGAGAGCTCCGACGTCCCGTCGGTGTTCTTCTCGGGCGACCTGTTGTTCGCCGGCTCCATCGGACGCACCGACCTGCCCGGCGGTGACCACGCCGAGATGCTCCAGTCGCTGGCCCGAGTGTGCCTGCCCCTGGACGACTCGACCGTGGTGCTGTCCGGCCACGGCCCCCAGACGACCATCGGCCACGAGCGCGCCACCAACCCGTACCTGCGGGAAGTGGCCGCCGGCCTTGGAGCCGACACCCCGGCTCCGCGACGAGGAATGTGACGAGTTTCGTGAGCACCTTCAAGGCCCCCAAGGGCACCTACGACCTGACCCCGCCCGACTCGGCGGTCTACCTCGCCGTGCGCGAGGCCATCTCCGCGCCCCTCAAGCGCGCCGGCTACGGCTACATCGAGACGCCCGGCTTCGAGCAGGTCGAGCTGTTCTCCCGCGGCGTCGGTGAGTCCACCGACATCGTGACCAAGGAGATGTACACCCTCACGCAGCGCGGCAAGGAGCAGCTCGCGCTGCGCCCCGAGGGCACCGCCTCCGTGCTGCGCGCCGCGCTGGAGGCCAACCTCCACAAGGCCGGCAACCTCCCCGTCAAGCTCTGGTACTCCGGCTCGTACTACCGCTACGAGCGCCCGCAGGCCGGCCGCTACCGCCACTTCTCGCAGGTCGGCGCCGAGGCCATCGGCGCCGAGGATCCGGCGCTGGACGCCGAGCTGATCATCCTGGCCGTCGACGCGTACAAGTCGCTGGGCCTGAAGAACTTCCGCCTGCTGCTGAACTCGCTCGGCGACAAGGAGTGCCGCCCCGCCTACCGGGACGCCCTCCAGGGCTTCCTGCGCGGCCTGGACCTCGACGAGGACACCCGCCGTCGCATCGAGATCAACCCGCTGCGCGTCCTGGACGACAAGCGCGAGGACGTGCAGAAGCAGCTCGTCGGCGCGCCCATGCTCCGCGACCACCTGTGCGAGGCGTGCAAGGAGTACCACGAGCAGGTGCGCGAGCTGCTGACCGCGGCCGGCGTCGCCTTCGTGGACGACGAGAAGCTGGTGCGCGGCCTGGACTACTACACCCGCACCACCTTCGAGTTCGTCCATGACGGCCTCGGCTCGCAGTCCGCGGTGGGCGGCGGCGGCCGCTACGACGGCCTGTCCGAGATGATCGGCGGCCCCGCGCTGCCGTCCGTCGGCTGGGCGCTGGGCGTCGACCGCACGGTGCTGGCGCTGAAGGCCGAGGGCATCGAGCTCGAACTGCCCGCCGCCACCCAGGTCTTCGCCGTGCCGCTGGGCGAGGAGGCCCGCCGGGTGCTCTTCGGTCTGGTGACCGAGTTGCGCCGGGCCGGCGTCGCGACGGACTTCGCGTTCGGCGGCAAGGGCCTGAAGAACGCCATGAAGTCGGCCAACCGTTCCGGTGCGCGCTTCGCGCTCGTCGCCGGCGAGCGGGACCTGGCCGAGGGCGTGGTGCAGCTCAAGGACCTGGAGAGCGGTGAGCAGAAGGCCGTGGCGTTCGACACCGTGGTGAGTGAAGTCCTTTCGGCCCAAGGCTGATTGCCGGGCCCTTGGTGCAGAATGGGCGACAACGACCTACTGATGGGATCGACGGCGCTATGACGACTTCGGCACTCGACCGCTCCGCCACCGACGGCGCGGGGCGGGACGGCCCGGCCACCGGCGCGGTGGGCGCCGGCCGTGGGTTCGCCCTGCTGCTGGTGATCACCGGAGCGATGGGGCTGCTGGCGTCCTGGGTCATCACCCTCGACAAGTTCAAGCTGCTCGAGGACCCGAACTTCGTGCCGGGCTGCAGCCTGAACCCCATCGTCTCCTGCGGCAACATCATGTCGAGCGACCAGGCCAAGGCCTTCGGGTTCCCCAACCCGATGCTGGGCCTGGTCGCCTACGGCATGATCATCGCGATCGGTCTCGCCCTGCTCACGGGGTCCCGCCTCCCGCGCTGGTACTGGCTCGGCATGGAGGCCGGCTGCCTGTTCGGCGTCGGCTTCGTCACGTGGCTGCAGTACGAGTCGCTGTACGTGATCGGGTCGCTGTGCCTGTGGTGCTGCCTGGCCTGGGTCGCCACCATCGTGATGTTCTGCTACGTCACCGTGCAGAACCTCCGCCACGGCTTCATCCCGGCCCCGGAGGGCCTGAAGAAGGCGGTTCTGGAGTTCCACTGGGTGGTTCCGGTGCTGTGGATCGGCATCATCGGGATGCTCATCCTCACCAAGTGGTGGTGGTTCTGGACCGGCGGCACGGCCTGATCGTTCCGCTTCCGCTCACCTTCGACGCCGTCGGACCTCCGGTCCGGCGGCGTTGTCAGTGGGGTGGAATAGGGTTTCGAGCGTGGAGCCCGACCTGTTCACCGCAGCCGCAGAGGACCGCCAGGAGAAAGACCCGGCAGGCAGTCCGCTGGCCGTCCGCATGCGCCCCCGCACTCTCGACGAGGTCGTCGGGCAGGGCCATCTGCTCAAGCCGGGCTCGCCCCTGCGCCGGCTGGTGGGGGAGGGGAGCGGCGGTCCCGCCGGACCGTCCTCGGTGATCCTCTGGGGCCCGCCCGGCATCGGCAAGACGACGCTCGCCTATGTGGTCAGCCAGGCCACCCACAAGCGCTTCGTCGAGCTGTCGGCGATCACCGCGGGCGTCAAGGAGGTACGGGCCGTCATCGACGGCGCCCGCCGTGCCTCCGGCGGGTACGGCAAGGAGACCGTCCTCTTCCTGGACGAGATCCACCGCTTCAGCAAGGCCCAGCAGGACTCCCTGCTGCCCGCCGTCGAGAACCGCTGGGTCACCCTCATCGCGGCCACGACGGAGAACCCCTACTTCTCGATCATCTCCCCGCTGCTGTCCCGTTCCCTGCTGCTGACCCTGCAGGCGCTGACCGACGACGACCTGCGCGCCCTGATCCGCCGGGCGCTGACCGACGAGCGGGGGCTCGGCGGCGCGGTGACCCTGCCCGAGGACGCGGAGGCGCATCTGCTGCGCATCGCGGGCGGCGACGCCCGGCGCGCGCTGACGGCGCTGGAGGCGGGGGCGGGCTCGGCCATCGCCAAGGGCGAGGACGAGATCACCCTGGAGACGCTGGAGGGCGCCGTCGACCGGGCGGCGGTGAAGTACGACCGCGACGGCGACCAGCACTACGACGTCGCCAGCGCCCTCATCAAGTCCATCCGCGGCTCCGACGTCGACGCGACGCTGCACTACCTGGCCCGGATGATCGAGGCGGGGGAGGACCCGCGCTTCATCGCCCGCCGACTGATGATCTCGGCGAGCGAGGACATCGGCCTGGCCGACCCCACGGCCCTGCAGACGGCGGTGGCCGGGGCGCAGGCCGTGGCGATGATCGGCTTCCCCGAGGCGCGGATCACGCTGAGCCAGGTCGCGGTGGCGCTGGCGCTGGCGCCGAAGTCCAATGCCGCGTATCTGGCGATCGACGCCGCCCTGGCGGACGTCCGCGCGGGCCTGGCCGGCCCGGTGCCGGCGCATCTGCGGGACAGCCACTACAAGGGCGCCCAGAAGCTGGGGCACGGTCAGGGGTACGTCTATCCGCACGATGTGCCGGGCGGCATCGCGGCGCAGCAGTACGCACCGGACTCCGTCCATGGCAAGCGGTACTACGAGCCGACGCGCTACGGGGCGGAGGCGCGGTACGCGGACGTGGCGGAGCGGGTGCGGTCGCGTCTGAAGGGGGAGCAGCCGGAGGGCTGAGGATCCACAGCCCGTCCGGCGCCCGGGGACCGGGGTGCGGGGCGCAGGCCCCGGTCAGTGGCCCGCTGCCTCGAAGAGGCGGTGCATCTCGGCGCGCAGCTCCATGACGTCCCGCACCGGCTCGGGGAATTCGAAGCGCGCGTCGAAGGAGCGGTCCGCCGGCGTGCCGCCGCCGTGGCGGCGGGTGAAGCGCACCCGCAGTCCGAAGCGGTCCAGGGCCACCGGCACCGCCGAGGAGTAGGCGTCCCACGCGGCGCTCTCGCGGTCGCCGAGCAGGGTGCACAGGCCGCGCACCTGGTCGCCGTGGCCGGAGGCCAGGTGCTGCAGCAGCTCCGCCTCGTGCGTCACCAGGGGGTCGGCGAGGGCGCTGGTGAACTGTTCCGGCTCGACGGTCTCGGCGCCCCACAGGTCGTCCACGCTCAGCTCGCCCAGCTCCAGGCGCAGCAGCATCCGGCCCGGCTCGGCCACCCCGGGTACGCAGGTGAGCCAGCCCGACAGCCAGGCGCGGCCCCGGATACGGTTGGGTACGGAGACCGGTGCCACGTCGGTGAGCTCCAGCACGGCCGACAGCTCGTCGTCCTGGGCGTGCGTGGCGGCCCGTACGGCCGGGGAATCGGCGGGCAGCACCAGGAACACCTCGCCGTCGGGGCCCACGGTCCGGGCGTCCGGCATCAGCTGGTCGGGATAGGTCCCGCTCAGCCCGGGAATCAGCAGTACCGCGGAGCATGTACTCTGTACGAGAGTTCGTGTGCGCTCGGCTGCTGACGGCATCCGTGCGATTTCAAGTCCGCTGGGACGCGGCTGACCACGATCTGATCGGACCTCCGTCACGTCGACGCCCTCGAGAGCGTCGGATCCCTTTGGGGATCCCTTCGTGCTGTCCGTGATGTGACTGGTGTTCCCCGGGCGAGACATGCGATCTCCTTGAGTAAGGTAAGCCTAACCTAACTTACAACGGAGGTCTGGAGAACGTGCCTAACCAGTCGCGTCCCAAGGTCAAGAAGTCTCGTGCGCTCGGCATCGCGCTGACGCCGAAGGCCGTCAAGTACTTCGAGGCCCGCCCCTACCCGCCGGGCGAGCACGGCCGTGGCCGCAAGCAGAACTCGGACTACAAGGTCCGTCTGCTCGAGAAGCAGCGTCTGCGCGCCCAGTACGACATCAGCGAGCGCCAGATGGCGCGTGCCTACGACCGCGCCAAGAAGGCCGAGGGCAAGACGGGCGAGGCGCTGGTCGTCGAGCTCGAGCGTCGCCTCGACGCCCTGGTCCTGCGTTCGGGCATCGCCCGCACCATCTACCAGGCCCGCCAGATGGTCGTCCACGGCCACATCGAGGTCAACGGTGGCAAGGTCGACAAGCCGTCCTTCCGCGTCCGTCCGAACGACGTCGTGATGGTCCGCGAGCGCAGCCGTGCCAAGCACCCCTTCCAGGTCGCCATGGCCGGTGGCTACGACACCGAGGGCGAGACCCCGCGCTACCTGCAGGTCAACCTGCCGGCGCTGGCCTTCCGCCTGGACCGGGACCCGAACCGCAAGGAGATCCCCGTGATCTGCGACGAGCAGCTCGTCGTCGAGTACTACGCCCGCTGACCCGGACGCGGAACTCTCCTTCTGCCCAGCCCGTCGTCTCTCCGGCCCATGCGGTCGGCGAGCCGGCGGGCTGGCGCGTTTCCCCCCTCCGTACGCTCGTACATCCGTGCCGTACGGACCGGTAATGCGGTACGGGCGCGCAGGCCCGGCGCGATAAGGTCGGTACCTGTACCTGGGAAGGTACGGACAAGCGACGAGAACCAGCTAGGGAGCGGTGCAGCGTGTCCGGTGGAGAGGTGGCCGGGATCCTCGTGGCCGTCTTCTGGGCGATCCTCGTGTCCTTCATCGCCCTGGTCCTGGTGCGGCTGGCGCAGACGCTGAAAGCGGCCACCAAACTGGTCGCCGACGTCTCCGAGCAGGCCGTACCGCTCCTCGCCGACGCCTCCGCGACCGTCCGCTCCGCGAACACCCAGCTCGCCCGCGTCGACTCGATCACCGCGGACGTCCAGGAAGTCACCGCGAACGCCTCCGCGCTGTCCTCGACCGTCTCCACCGCCTTCGGCGGGCCCCTGGTCAAGGTCGCCGCGTTCGGCTACGGCGTGCGGCGCGCCATGGGCCGCAAGACCGAGCCCGAGCGGCAGAGCACCGGCACCGTTTTCGTCGGCCGAGCCGTCGGCAAGGACCTCCCGTCCGCCCGGCGCGCCGGCAGCCGCATCCGCAAGAAGGGTTGACCCCAGAAATGTTCCGCCGCACGTTCTGGTTCACCACCGGTGTCGCAGCCGGTGTCTGGGCCACGACCAAGGTCAACCGCAAGCTCGCCAAGCTCACCCCCGAGAGCCTGGCCCTGCAGGCGGCCGACCGTGCCGTCATCGCGGGCCGCAAGGTCAAGCTCTTCGCCCTGGACGTGCGCGAGGGCATGGCGCACCGTGAGGCGGCGCTCAAGGACGCGCTCGGCCTGAGCGCGGCACCCCTCGCACCCGACCACCGTGCGCTCCCCGAGCAGCGCCGCCTCGTCGCTCTCGAGCAGCAGCACACCTACAACTCGTACACCCGGAAAGAGGACCACTGATGGAGTCGGCTGAAATCCGCAGGCGCTGGCTGCGCTTCTTCGAGGAGCGTGGGCACACCGTCGTGCCGTCGGCGTCGCTCATCGCGGACGACCCGACGCTGCTGCTGGTCCCCGCGGGCATGGTCCCGTTCAAGCCCTACTTCCTCGGCGAGGTCAAGCCGCCCTTCCCGCGCGCCACCAGCGTGCAGAAGTGCGTCCGCACCCCGGACATCGAAGAGGTCGGCAAGACCACCCGCCACGGCACGTTCTTCCAGATGTGCGGCAACTTCTCCTTCGGCGATTACTTCAAGGAAGGCGCCATCAAGTACGCCTGGGAGCTGCTGACGACTCCCGTGGCGGACGGCGGCTACGGCCTGGAGCCGGAGAAGCTCTGGATCACCGTCTACCTCGACGACGACGAGGCCGAGCGCATCTGGCGCGACGTGATCGGCGTGCCCGCCCAGCGCATCCAGCGCCTGGGCAAGAAGGAGAACTACTGGTCCATGGGCGTCCCCGGCCCGTGCGGACCGTGCTCCGAGATCAACTACGACCGTGGCCCCGAGTTCGGCATCGAGGGCGGCCCGGCCGTCAACGACGAGCGCTACGTGGAGATCTGGAACCTGGTCTTCATGCAGTACGAGCGCGGCGCGGGCGACGGGAAGGAAGACTTCCCGATCCTCGGCGACCTGCCCAGCCAGAACATCGACACCGGCCTCGGTCTCGAGCGCCTGGCGATGATCCTGCAGGGCGTGCAGAACATGTACGAGACCGACACCCTGCGCGTCGTCATCGACAAGGCCACCGAGCTGACCGGCGTCCGCTACGGCGCCGCCAAGAACACCGACGTCGCGCTGCGCGTGGTCGCCGACCACATGCGCACCTCCACGATGCTCATCGGCGACGGCGTCACCCCCGGCAACGAGGGCCGCGGCTACGTCCTGCGCCGCATCATGCGCCGCGCCATCCGCAACATGCGCCTGCTCGGCGCCACCGGCCCGGTCGTGGCCGAGCTGCTCGACGTGGTCATCCGCACGATGGGCCAGCAGTACCCCGAGCTGCTGAGCGACCGGGGGCGCATCGAGACCGTCGCGCTCGCCGAGGAGGCCGCCTTCCTCAAGGCCCTCAAGGGCGGCACCAACATCCTCGACACCGCCGTCGCCGAGACCAAGTCCTCCGGCGGCACCGTCCTGGCCGGCGACAAGGCGTTCCTGCTCCACGACACCTGGGGCTTCCCGATCGACCTCACCCTGGAGATGGCCGCCGAACAGGGCCTGTCCGTGGACGAGGACGGCTTCCGCCGCCTGATGAAGGAGCAGCGGGAGCGCGCCAAGGCCGACGCCAAGGCCAAGAAGACCGGCCACGCCGACCTGTCCGCCTACCGCGAGGTCGCCGACACCGCCGGCGAGACCGACTTCACCGGCTACTCGCTGACCGAGAACGAGGCCACGATCGTCGGCCTGCTCGTCGACGGCGTGTCCTCCCCGGCCGCCTCCGAGGGCGACGAGGTCGAGGTCGTCCTCGACCGCACCCCCTTCTACGCCGAGGGCGGCGGCCAGCTCGCCGACCAGGGCCGCATCCGGCTCGACAACGGCGCGGTCATCGAGGTCCGCGACGTGCAGAAGCCCGTCCCGGGCGTCAACGTCCACAAGGGCGTCGTCCAGGTCGGCGAGGTCACCGTGGGCGCCTCCGCGCACGCCTCCATCGACATCACGCGCCGCCGGGCCATCGCCCGCGCCCACAGCGCCACCCACCTCACCCACCAGGCGCTGCGCGACGCGCTGGGCCCGACGGCCGCCCAGGCCGGTTCGGAGAACTCGCCCGGCCGCTTCCGCTTCGACTTCGGTTCGCCGGCCGCCGTGCCGGGCTCGGTCCTCACGGACGTCGAGCAGCGGATCAACGAGGTCCTCTCCCGGGAACTCGAGGTCCAGGCCGAGGTCATGAGCCTGGACGAGGCCAAGAAGGCCGGCGCCATCGCCGAGTTCGGCGAGAAGTACGGCGAGCGCGTGCGCGTCGTGACCATCGGCGACTTCTCCAAGGAGCTGTGCGGCGGTACGCACGTCGCCAACACCGCCCAGCTGGGTCTGGTGAAGCTGCTCGGCGAGTCCTCGATCGGCTCCGGCGTGCGCCGCGTCGAGGCCCTGGTCGGCGCCGACGCCTACAACTTCCTGGCCAAGGAGCACACGGTCGTCGCCCAGCTCACCGAGCTGGTCAAGGGCCGTCCGGAGGAGCTCCCGGAGAAGATCTCCGGCATGCTCGCCAAGCTCAAGGACGCCGAGAAGGAGATCGAGCGCTACCGCGCCGAGAAGGTGCTGCAGGCCGCGGCCGGCCTCGCCGAGGGCGCCAAGGACGTCCACGGCATCGCCCTGGCCATCGGCCGGGTGCCGGACGGCACCGGCGCCGACGACCTGCGCAAGCTGGTCCTGGACGTCCGTGGCCGCATCCAGGGCGGCCGTGCGGCCGTCGTGGCGCTGTTCACCGTTGTCAACGGTCGTCCGCTGACTGTCATCGCCACCAACGAGGCCGCCCGCGAGCGGGGTCTGAAGGCCGGCGACCTGGTGCGCACGGCCGCCAAGACCCTCGGCGGCGGTGGCGGCGGCAAGCCGGACGTCGCCCAGGGCGGCGGTCAGAACCCCGAGGCCGTCGACGAGGCCATGGCCGCCGTCGAGCGCCTCGTGGCGGAAGCGGCCTGACCGTGCGACGAGGCAGGCGTATTGCCGTGGACGTCGGGGACGCCCGGATCGGGGTCGCGTCGTGCGACCCCGACGGGATCCTCGCCACCCCGGTCGAGACCGTCCCCGGACGCGACATCCCGCAGGCCCACAAGCGGCTCGCGGCGATCGTCGCGGAGTACGAGCCGGTCGAGGTCGTCGTCGGTCTGCCCCGCTCCCTCAAGGGGGGAGAGGGGCCGGCCGCGGCCAAGGTGCGCACCTTCGCCAAGGAGATGGCCCGGCGGATCGCTCCGGTGCCCGTGCGGCTGGTCGACGAGCGGATGACGACCGTCACGGCCACGCAGGGGCTGCGCGCCTCCGGCGTCAGCTCCAAGAAGGGGCGCTCGGTCGTCGACCAGGCGGCCGCCGTGGTGATCCTGCAGAACGCCCTGGAGATCGAGAAGATCTCCGGCCGGCCGCCGGGCGAGGCCGTCGAAGTGGTCATCTGATCGCAATACGGTAACGTTCCGCGCGACATGGCAGCTGTTCGAATGTCTACAGGGCAGGACCAGACGTCGGACGTTCGCGCTGCACCTGGCGCACTGGCTGCCGCTGTGCGGCTCTAGGGGATAGATGACTGAGTACGGCCGGGGTTCCGGCTCCCAACCGTGGCATCCCGAGGACCCTCTCTACGGGGACCAGGGGTACACCGGGCAGCAGTACGCGCAGCAGCAGCCGCAGCAGTCGCAGCCCCCCTACGGCCAGCAGCAGCACTATCCCGAGCAGCAGCAGTACGGCTGGGATCCCTCGCAGGGCGCGGGGGGTCCCGGTCCGTACGCGCCGGCCGGCCAGGGCGGCACGTACGGCGGGCAGCCCGGGCAGTACACGGGCGGTCCGTCGGAGTACTACGAGTACGACACGGGCACCACCGGCTACCCGCAGCAGCAGGCCCCGTACGTGGGCGAGCAGCACACGGGGCAGCACGAGCAGATCCGGCAGCAGCAGGCCCATGCCCAGCAGCAGGCCCAGGCGCAGCAGCAGGCGCAGGCTCAGCGGCAGGCCCCCGCCCGGCAGGAGCCGCCGGAGGAGTGGCATCCGGATCCCGTCGAGGACAAGATCTCCCTCTTCGACGACCAGGAGGACGCCCCGCCCGCCCCGGTCGACGACGAGCCCGAGCCCCGCGAGGAGCGCGGCCGCGGCCGTGAGCGGCGCGGCAAGGGCAAGGGCGGCCGGGAGAAGACGAAGAAGCGCCGCAGCGGCACCGCCTGTCTGCTGGTCGCCGTCGTCCTCGTCGGCGTCGTGGGCGGAGGCGGCTACCTCGCCTACGACTACTGGCAGACCCACTTCGGCGCCGCGCCCGACTTCTCGGGCGAGGGCAGCGGCGAGGTACAGGTCGAGATCCCCAAGAACTCCAGCCTCACCACCATGGGCCAGGCGCTGCAGAAGGCCGGCGTGGTCAAGAGCGTCGGCGCCTTCACCGAGGCCGCGGGCAAGAACCCCAAGGGCAAGTCCATCCAGGCCGGCACCTACACCCTGCGCAAGGAGATGTCGGGCGCGGCGGCCGTCGAGATGATGACCAACGCCGCGAACTTCCTGACGATCGCCGAGGGCCGCCGCGCCGTCCAGATCTACGGCGCCATCGACGAGAAGCTCGGGCTCCCGGCGGGCACGACCAAGGACATCGCCAAGAACCAGGCCAAGAGCCTCGGGCTGCCCGAGTGGGCGAACTCCGACCCGAAGATCAAGGACCCGCTGGAGGGCTTCCTCTACCCCTCGCAGTACAGCGCGGGCAAGGGCACCAAGCCCGAGGCGATCCTGAGGCAGATGGTCGCGCGGGCCAAGGAGAACTACGCCAAGCAGGACCTGGAGGGCAAGGCCAAGGAGCTGGGCCTGAAGTCCCCGCTGCAGCTCATCACCGTGGCCAGCCTGGTCAACGCCGAGGGCATGACGCACGACGACTTCCGCAAGATGTCGCGGGTCGTCTACAACCGCCTCAAGCCCACCAACACCGAGACGAACGGCAAGCTGGAGTTCGACTCGACGTACAACTACCTGAAGAACCAGAGCAAGCTGGATCTCAGCCCCAAGCAGATCCGGGCCTTCGACGACCCGTACAACACGTACTTCTACAAGGGCTTGCCCCCCGGCCCCATCGGCAACCCGGGCGAACAGGCGCTCAAGGCGGCCATGGATCCGGAGCCGGGCGACTGGTACTACTTCGTCTCCATCAACGAGAAGACGACGTTCACCAAGAACCTGCAGGAGCACCAGAAGCTCGTGGACGAGTTCAACAAGAGCCGGAAGACGCAATGAGCCAGGTGAGGGAAGGCCGCCACCGCGCGGCCGTGCTCGGATCGCCGATCGCCCACTCGCTCTCCCCGGTGCTGCACCGGGCCGCCTACGCGGAGCTGGGCCTGGGGGAGTGGACGTACGACCGGTTCGAGGTCGACGAGGCGGCCCTGCCCGGCTTCCTCGACGGACTCGACGGCAGCTGGGCCGGGCTCTCCCTCACCATGCCCCTCAAGCGGGCCGTGATCCCGCTGCTGGACTCCGTCAGCGCCACGGCCCGGTCCGTGGAGGCCGTCAACACCGTCGTCCTGACGGAGGACGGCCGCCGCCTCGGCGACAACACCGACATCCCCGGCATCGCGGCCGCCCTGCGCGAGCGCGGCGTCGAGAAGGTGGAGAGCGCCGCCGTCCTGGGCGCCGGAGCCACCGCCTCCTCGGCGCTCGCCGCCCTCGCCAGGATCTGCACCGGCGAGGTCACCGCGTACGTGCGCAGCGCCGGGCGCGCGGCCGAGATGCGGGAGTGGGGCGAGCGGCTGGGCGTGGCCGTGCGCACCGCCGACTGGTCGCGGGCCGCCGAGGCCCTCTCCTCGCCGCTGGTCGTCGCCACCACCCCGGCGGGGGCCACCGACGAACTGGCGGGCGCCGTGCCCGAGCGGCCCGGCACGCTCTTCGACGTCCTCTACGAGCCCTGGCCGACCCCGCTGGCCGCCGCCTGGACGCGGCACGGCGGCACGGTCCTGGGCGGCCTGGACCTGCTGGTGCACCAAGCGGTGCTCCAGGTCGAGCAGATGACCGGCCGCGCCCCCGCCCCACTGGCCGCCATGCGCGCCGCGGGCGAGGCGGCGCTGGCGGCCCGTTCGCACTGAGCGCTGTCCGTACCCTGACGCGTCCGGTCCACAACCTGGACCGGCGGCCGGGAATGCCCGCGGGACATGGGAGGATCGGAGGTGGCGGGCCGGGGCCGCGCTCCCCCAGCCGACGCTGGGAGATGCCCCAGGCCGCGCCCGCTGCATGATCTTGAGCGCGCGAGCAGAGGAGTCCCGTTGAGCAGGTTGCGCTGGCTGACGGCCGGAGAGTCGCATGGTCCGGCACTGGTGGCGACGCTGGAGGGTCTTCCCGCCGGCGTTCCCATCACCACCGACATGGTGGCGGACCACCTGGCCCGGCGGCGCCTCGGCTATGGACGCGGCGCGCGCATGAAGTTCGAGCGCGACGAGGTCACCTTCCTCGGCGGCGTCCGGCACGGCCTGACCATGGGTTCCCCGGTCGCGGTCATGGTGGGCAACACCGAGTGGCCCAAGTGGGAGCAGGTCATGGCGGCCGACCCGGTCGACCCCGACGAGCTCGCCTCGCTGGCCCGCAACGCCCCCCTGACCCGCCCCCGCCCCGGCCACGCGGACCTGGCCGGCATGCAGAAGTACGGTTTCGACGAGGCCCGGCCCATCCTCGAGCGTGCCTCCGCCCGTGAGACCGCCGCCCGGGTCGCCCTCGGCGCCGTCGCCCGTTCCTTCCTCAAGGAGACGGCCGGCATCGAGATCGTCTCGCACGTGGTGGAGCTGGCCTCGGCCAAGGCCCCCTACGGCGTCCTGCCCAAGCCCTCCGACGTCGAGAAGCTCGACGCCGACCCGGTGCGCTGCCTGGACGCCGAGGCGAGCAAGGCGATGGTCGCGGAGATCGACCAGGCCCACAAGGACGGCGACACCCTCGGCGGCGTCGTCGAGGTCCTGGCCTACGGCGTGCCGGTGGGCCTCGGCTCGCACGTCCACTGGGACCGCCGTCTGGACGCCCGCCTGGCCGCCGCCCTGATGGGCATTCAGGCCATCAAGGGCGTCGAGCTCGGCGACGGCTTCGACCTCGCCCGGGTGCCCGGCTCCAAGGCGCACGACGAGATCGTGGCCACCGAGGACGGCATCCGCCGCACCTCCGGCCGCTCCGGCGGCACCGAGGGCGGCCTGACCACCGGTGAGCTGCTGCGCGTGCGGGCCGCGATGAAGCCCATCGCCACCGTGCCCCGCGCGCTGGCCACCGTGGACGTCACCACCGGCGAGGCGGCGCAGGCGCACCACCAGCGCTCCGACGTGTGCGCGGTCCCGGCCGCCGGCATCGTGGCCGAGGCCATGGTGGCCCTCGTCCTCGCGGACGCGGTCGTGGAGAAGTTCGGCGGCGACAGCGTCGCCGAGACCCGCCGCAACGTCCGCGGCTACCTCGAGAACCTGGCCATCAAGTGACACCCCCCGTAGCCGTCCTGGTGGGCCCGCCCGGAGCGGGCAAGTCCACCATCGGTGCCCTGCTCGCGGAGCGGCTGGGCACCGGCTACCGGGACACCGACGCCGACATCGAGCGGACGGCCGGCAAGCCCATCCCGGAGATCTTCATCGACGAGGGCGAGCCGCACTTCCGCGATCTGGAGCGGCAGGCCGTGGCCGCCGCCGTGGCCGAGCACCCCGGGGTGCTCTCCCTCGGCGGCGGCGCCGTCATGGACCCGTCCACCCGGGCCCTGCTCACGGGCCTGCCCGTGGTCTTCCTCGACGTCGAGCTCGCCGACGCCGTCCACCGCGTGGGACTGGACGCCCCGCGCCCGCTGCTCGCCGTCAACCCCCGCAAGCGGTGGCGCGAGCTGATGGAAGCGCGCCGCCCGCTCTACACCGAGGTCGCCCGCGCCGTCGTCGCGACCGGCGGCCGCACCCCGGCCCAGGTAGCCGACGCCGTGATGGAGGCGCTCCGGCTGCCCCGGGCCCACACACCGGACACCACGCAGTGAGGAACGCATGACCGACGCCCCCACCCGCATCCAGGTCGCCGGCAGCGCGGGCACCGCGCCGTACGAGGTCCTGGTCGGGCGACAGTTGCTGGGCGAGCTGCCCGGCCTGATCGGCACCAAGGCCAAGCGCGTGGCCGTGCTGCACCCCGAGGCCCTCGCCGAGACCGGCGAGGCGATCCGCGAGGACCTGGCCTCCCAGGGCTACGAGGCCATCGCGATCCAGCTCCCGAACGCCGAGGAGGCCAAGACCGTCGAGGTCGCCGCCTACTGCTGGAAGGCGCTCGGGCAGACCAACTTCACCCGCACCGACGTCATCGTCGGCGTCGGCGGCGGCGCCACCACGGACGTCGCCGGGTTCGTGGCGGCCACGTGGCTGCGCGGGGTGCGCTGGATCGCCGTGCCCACCACCGTCCTCGGCATGGTCGACGCGGCCGTCGGCGGCAAGACCGGCATCAACACCGCCGAGGGCAAGAACCTCGTCGGCGCCTTCCACCCGCCGGCCGGGGTGCTGTGCGACCTGGCCGCGCTGGAGTCGCTGCCGGTCCACGACTACGTCAGCGGACTCGCCGAGATCATCAAGGCCGGCTTCATCGCCGACCCGGTGATCCTCGACCTCATCGAGGCCGACCCCGAGGCCGCCCGCACGCCGTCCGGCCCGCACACCGCCGAGCTGATCGAGCGCTCGATCCGGGTCAAGGCCGACGTCGTCTCCTCCGACCTCAAGGAGTCGGGCCTGCGCGAGATCCTCAACTACGGTCACACGCTCGCCCACGCCATCGAGAAGAACGAGCGCTACAACTGGCGGCACGGCGCCGCCGTGGCCGTCGGCATGGTCTTCGCCGCCGAGCTGGGCCGCATCGCCGGCCGGCTGGACGACGCCACCGCCGACCGGCACCGCGAGGTCCTCAAGTCCGTGGGCCTGCCGGTGACCTACCGGGGCGACCAGTGGCCCAAGCTGCTGGAGACCATGAAGGTCGACAAGAAGACGCGCGGCGACCGGCTGCGCTTCATCGTCCTGGACGGCCTGGCCAAGCCGACGGTTCTCGAGGGCCCGGACCCGGCGATGCTGCTCGCCGCACACGCGGAGATCGCGGCGTGAGCGGCGCGGGCGCCCGGCGCGTCCTGGTGCTGAACGGCCCCAACCTGGGCCGGCTGGGCTCCCGCGAGCCCGACGTCTACGGCTCGACCTCCTACAAGGGGTTGGTCGAGGCGTGCACGGCGCTCGGCGAGGAGCTCGGCTTCGCCGTCGAGGTCCGCGAGACCAACGACGAGGGCGAGCTGGTGCGGTGGCTGCACGAGGCCGCCGACGGCTCGGTGCCCGTGGTCATCAACCCCGGTGCGTTCACGCACTACTCGTACGCCATGCGGGACGCGGCGTCCCAGCGGACCGCGCCGCTGATCGAGGTGCACATCTCCAATCCGTACGCGCGGGAGGAGTTCCGGCACACGTCCGTGATCGCGGCCGTCGCGAGCGGGACCGTGGCGGGGTTCGGCATCGGGTCGTACCGGCTGGCGTTGCGGGCGCTGGCGGAGGAACTGACGGGCTGACGGGGCCGTTCCCGTGGTGGGGAGCGGAGAGCTTACTCTTTCCCCTGACCCGCCCCTTCCCGTAACCGGGGCTTGGCCGAAATTCAGCCCGTCCGGCGATTGAGGACACCGCGGCGAAGGGGCGGGTCGGGGGAAGAACACCGCCCCTACCAGCCGCCCGTACGAGACGGAGTGCCACCGGATGCAGTACCCCGTGGGGCCGCCAACGCCAACGCACCCCCCGATGCCGGCAGTGCCGCCGCCCCCGCCCGGCCAGGACGGCCCCACCGGCCACTTCCCGCTGGCGGGAGCGGCCCAGACGGCCGCCGTCGCGGTGCTCCTCATCGGCCCGGCCGGGGCCGGCAAGACGACGGTCGCCCGGTACTGGGCGGACACCCGACGGGTGCCCACCGCCCATGTCAGCCTCGACGACGTGCGCGAGTGGGTGCGCTCCGGCTTCGCCGACCCGCAGTCCGGCTGGAACGACCACTCCGAGGCGCAGTACCGGCTGGCCCGCCGCACCTGCGGCTTCGCCGCCCGCAACTTCCTCGCCAACGGCATCTCCTGCATCCTCGACGACGCCGTCTTCCCCGACCGACCGGTCGTGGGCCTTGGCGGCTGGAAGCGGCACGTGGGCCCCGGGCTGCTGCCCGTGGTGCTCCTGCCGGGCCTGGAGGTCGTCCTGGAGCGCAACGCCGAGCGCTCCGGCAACCGCCGCCTCAGCGACGAGGAGGTCGCCCGCATCCACGGCCGCATGGCGGGCTGGTACGGCTCGGGGCTGCCCATCATCGACAACACCCAGCAGGACGTCGCCACCACGGCCCGGCTCCTGGACGAGGTCGTCGCCCGTTCCCTCACCGCCCGTTAGCGGCCCCGGGCCGCCCGGCGCGCCGCCCGGTCGGAGGCGCTGGAAAGGCCGGAACCCGCCGCCGAACGTACGCTCGGAAGCATGTCCGAGGTGTACGCGGCACGGCGCTCGCGGCTGCGCGAGCGGTGCGAGGCGGGCGGCAGCGACGCCGCCCTGGTCTCCGGCGGAGCCAATGTGCGCTATCTGTCGGGCGGGGCCCCGGCGGGCGCGGTGCTGCTCCTGGGGCCGGGCCGGGACGTGCTGGTGTGCACCACCGATCCCTTCGCGGACACCACGGGTGCCAGCCGGCCCGCCGACGACCTGTGCGTGGAGGTGCTGCCCACGCCCGAGGGCGACCCGGCCGTCGCGGGCGCCGAGCGGGCCGCCGAGGCCGGGGCGCGCTCGCTGGCGTTGGAGGAGCACCATCTGACCGTGGCCCGGCACCGGGCCGTGGGCTCGGTGGTGCCCCGGATGCTGCTGAACGACCTGGGGACGGCCGTGGAGCAGCAGCGGATCGTCAAGGACGACGAGGAGATCTCGTCGCTGCGGATCGCCGCGGAGATCGCCGACCAGGCCCTGGGCGAGCTGCTGGAGTCGATCCTGGTGGGGCGGACCGAGCGGCATCTGGCGCTGGAGCTGGAGCGCCGGCTGATCGACCACGGGGCGGACGGCGCGGCCTTCCCCACCTGTGTGGGCGCCGGGCCGAATTCGGGCCTGGCGGGCCACGTGCCCACCGACCGCCGGGTCGAGGAGGGAGATTTCCTCAGCGTCTGCCTGGGCGCGGACTATCGCGGGTACCGCAGTGAGATCGCCCGTACGTTCGTGATCGGGACCTCTCCCGCGGAGTGGCAGATCGAGCTCTACGAGCAGGTATTCGCCGCTCAGCGGGCGGGTCGTGAGGCCCTCGCGCCGGGTGCGGCCTACCGTGACGTGGACCGTGCGGCACGGGTCGTGCTGGAGGCCGCGGGCCACGGCGAACGGGTGGGACCGCGCATCGGACACGGCGTCGGACTCGAAAACGACGAGGACCCGAGGCTGGCGCCCTCGGCAATGGGTAAACTGGACGCTTGCGTGCCGGTCACCGTAGATCCGGGAGTCCACCTCCCGGGGCGGGGCGGCGTCCGGATCGATGACACGCTCGTCGTCCGCCCCGAGGCGGACGGCGGACCCGAGCTACTCACCATCACGACCAAAGAGCTGCTCGCGCTCTAGCCGGCGCACCGCACTTTCTGGTTCCACCAGTCGCAGTCTCAGGAGATACCGCAACCGTGGCATCCACGAACGACCTCAAGAACGGCATGGTGCTCAAGCTCGAAGGCGGCCAGCTCTGGTCCGTCGTCGAGTTCCAGCACGTCAAGCCCGGCAAGGGCCCCGCCTTCGTCCGTACGAAGCTGAAGAACGTGCTCTCGGGCAAGGTCGTCGACAAGACCTTCAACGCGGGCGTGAAGGTCGAGACGGCCACCGTCGACAAGCGGACGATGCAGTTCTCGTACATGGACGGCGAGTACTTCGTGTTCATGGACATGGACACGTACGACCAGCTCATGGTCGACCGCAAGGCCGTCGGCGACGCCGCCAACTTCCTGATCGAGGGCTTCGAGGCCACCGTCGCGCAGCACGAGGGCTCCGTGCTCTACGTCGAGCTGCCCGCCGCGGTCGAGCTGACCATCGAGCACACCGAGCCGGGTGTCCAGGGCGACCGTTCCACCGGTGGCTCCAAGCCCGCGAAGCTGGAGACCGGCTACGAGATCCAGGTCCCGCTCTTCATCACCACGGGTGAGAAGATCAAGGTCGACACTCGCGACGGTGGTTACCTCGGCCGGGTGAACAGCTAACCGTGTCCGCCCGTAGCAAGGCCCGTAAGCGCGCCTTCCAGATCCTCTTCGAGGCCGACCAGCGCGAGAGCTCGGTGCGCGACGTCCTCGCGGACTGGATCCGGCACGCCCGGACGGACGAGCGCCAGCCGCCGGTCAACCCGTACACGATGCAGCTGGTCGAGGGCTTCGCCGCGCGCGCCGCCCGGATCGACGAGCTGATCGCCACCTATGCGATCGACTGGGACCTGGACCGCATGCCGGCCGCGGACCGGAGCATCGTGCGGCTCGGCGCCTACGAGCTGATCTGGGAGGACGAGACCCCGGACGCCGTGGCGATCGACGAGGCGGTGCAGCTCGCCAAGGAGTTCTCCACCGACGACTCGCCGGCCTTTGTCAACGGCCTCCTCGGTCGTTTCAAGGAGCTCAAGCCGAGCCTTCGGCGCGAGAGCCACTAAGACGAGAAAACCGCCGGGGGCGGGGGGGAACCAATTGGGTTACACCCCCCCCCGGGGGGTTTTAGAGGGGCGGGGGAGGCGGGGCAGCGGGCGCCGGCGGGCGCCGGCGCGCGGGG